>DATMYU010000235.1:0-2297 GCA_035560775.1 Desulfosporosinus sp. | reverse complement strand
GGGCCAGCGATGCCATCGACAATTTCAGCATAGATTTTAATAGCAACCTAGGTAAAAGCTCATTTAGATAATTAATAATATCCTTTAGATGGTGCATTAAGTAGAAAAATGCCTTTAGGCCGCCTCGTTTATGGGACGGCCTGAATCCTCTGAATAGTCAGGGACAAGTTTCATCTTTTTGTCTGGAAGATTATTGCTATGAAGGGAAGGTTCTCTTAAGGATTAAGGTCCGGTGTTTTTTCTATGCGTGTATAGTATTGACTTTTTTAACCCTATGAACTATAATGGCAAAAATTAAATACACTAAGTTATGAAGAAAAATAGTACCTGTTTTAGATGCCCAGAGAGAAGATGGCTGGTGAAAATCTTCGTGAAGAAACAGGGAAGCCGTTTCCGAGCTGTTTAGCCGAATGATATCTGTCCAGTAAGCTTTACCGGAGTTCCGACCGTTATAACGGAAGCGGCATTTTGTGCCGTTAGAGAGCAGAGTAACCTCTGAATTTAGGTGGTAACACGGATTTGTTAATTCGCCCTAAGCTGATTAAATCAGCTTAGGGCTTTTTTGACGTATCAGAAAGTATTCCTTCGTTGCATACTGCAAGAAGGCTAATACGTGCGAAGACAGTGCTGCAAGAAGGTTTAACCCGTGCGAAGACAGTGTCTTCGTCGTCTGTAGCATAAGTGCAACCAACGGTTTCATCTTCGCCCAAGCTCGGTGAAGTCGGGTTTTCTCTATTTATAGGTTTCGGTCTATTAAGGCAGAGAAAGAAAAACCGCCTTTCCGTTAAAGCAGAAAGCTATTCAACCATCTGTTGGGCAGATGATGATTTTTGAAAGTGGGGATTGTAATGAAAACATTTAATATGTCAAAGAAGCTGGATTATGTCTGTTATGATGTACGCGGGCCGGTGCTTGAGGAAGCTGAGCGCATGCGCAGTCAAGGCCTCGATATTTTGAGTTTAAATATCGGCAACCCTGCCCCCTTCGGATTTGAGGCTCCCGGAGAGATCATTTACAAGATGACGGCAAATCTGCACAATGCGGAAGGATATTCGGACTCAAAGGGGATTCTCTCAGCCCGTGAAGCGATCGTAAATTACTGTGAATTTAAAAAAATACCCCAGGTTGGCGTAAACGATGTCTATACCGGCAATGGTGTCAGTGAGTTAATCCTTATGGCTATGCAGGGACTGCTCAACAATGGAGATGAGATTCTTGTTCCCGCTCCCGACTATCCGCTGTGGACGGCGGCTATTACATTGGCGGGGGGAAAAGCCGTCCATTACATCTGCGATGAGCAGTCCGAATGGTATCCGGATATCCGGGATATCACAAGCAAAATAACCTCAAAGACGAAAGGGATTGTTATTATCAATCCCAACAATCCCACTGGGGCATTGTATTCAACCGAATTATTGGAGCAGATTGCAGAACTTGCCCGGCAGCACAGTCTGATTATTTTCTCTGACGAAATATATGACCGTCTGGTGATGGATGGCTATCAGCATATTTCCATTGCTTCATTGGCTCCCGATTTATTGGTTGTAACTCTGAACGGTCTTTCAAAATCTCATAAGATCGCCGGATTCCGCTGCGGATGGATGTGCTTAAGCGGAGACAAGTCCCATGCCCGCGGCTATATTGACGGGTTAAACATTCTCTCATCCATGCGGTTGTGTTCAAATGTACAATCCCAGTATGTCATTAAAACAGCCCTTTCCGACATCCATACATGCGACGACACTCTTTTGCCTGGAGGACGGATCTATGAGCAGCGCGAATATATCGTCAATACCTTAAACAATATTCCCGGTCTTCAGGTGTTTAAACCTAAAGCTGCCTTCTATGTCTTCCCCCGGATTGATATCAAGCGGTTTCATATCACGAATGATGAAAAATTCATCCTGGATTTTCTTCATGAAAAACATATCCTCATGGTTCATGGGCGCGGATTCAACTGGCCATTGCCTGATCATTTCCGTATTGTCTATTTGCCTAAAATCGAGGAATTAAAAATTGCCTGTGACCGTCTGCGCGATTTTCTGGAGGGGTATCGGCAGGCCTAGCGGAATTTGGTATGTATTAAATCCAAGAGATGACCTAAAACAGTTGCTCAGGACCAGTTAACATATTAGGCTTATCTAAGCATAACTCCGTCCCTTTGACAACTGTTAGTAAACAGACTTTGAGAGGGGAGTGATTTCATGCGTTATGAAGGAACGATCTATTGTCTACCCAGTGAAGCTGATAGTTTGCTGATCCAAGCGACTATCGGCTGTCCTCATAAATAATTGTAC
>DATMYU010000234.1:0-3789 GCA_035560775.1 Desulfosporosinus sp. | reverse complement strand
GAAGGGAAGGGGGGGCATATTCTGGTATATGAAATTACGGTTATTTTGGGGAGTATTCCATTTGTAATATTTTTGACTTGGCAAGCCCGAGTCTTCGGATTAACCCGAAGAAGTGCATTATTGATTGCCATCTGTTTAAGTGGTGACGTCATGCTATTTAAGTGGGCGTTTAGGTCAGGATGGATAATTCTGTGGTTATTGTCCATAGTTTTCTTATTTATTTTTGGTCTGTTGTTGCCGAAAGTACAAAAGACAAAATTAAAGGAGAATGCATTAGCTTCCAAAATAGACGTGTCTACAGAAAATTGTAGCAAAGACGAAACTGTTTCGCAAAGACAAGTGACTATATCATCCACAGAAAGTACAGAGAGTGCAGAAAGTATTGAAATGCTGGAAGAATTTCGCGACTTGACACCAGTTGATGAATTGAGTGAAGTGCTCATAGATTCGACTCCAATTGATGAACTCATCGAACAGGGATTTAAAGAAAAAGATGCTGATAACTTCGAACGAGCAGCATATTTTTTCACCAAGGCGTTGTCTCTTGATCCAATACCTGATGTGGCCTTTTATTTAATCATAGATTGCTATTGGCTTTGGAACAATCTGAGGAAGCGTGATTATGCGTTAACTCAGTTGCAGGCATATATTCTAAAGTATTTACCTCAATTTAATTCCGAACTTCGTTATCAGTTTGATGCCTGGATGATGCAAGAAAATATCATTACGTAAAATAATCTAAGGGGGTTAGTTCGCTTATGAAGCCGACAAAGGAAATTATTGGGTTGCGTATTATCAGTATTTCGGACGGAACTCAAGTGGGCGTAGTGAAGGATATTGTCATTAACCCACAAATAAAATCTTTGGATTTTTTGATCATTGATCAAGCCGCAGACTATTTTGGTGCGAAAGTCATTGCCTTTGCAGATATCTTGGGCCTTGGGGAGTTCGCGGTTACGATCCCTCACCCTGGCGTCATTCAAGATGTCGCTCAAAATACAGAAGCGCAGAATTGGTTAAAGCAAGACATCCGTGTGCTTGGAACGAAGGTATTGACTAAAAAGGGGCAACTCATCGGAGAAGTGAAAGAAATACTTATTGATGAGGAAACCGGTCATATTGTTGCTTGCCTATTTGAATCGGACGCCCAAATGCATGAAGTCGCGGTAGAGCAAGTCATTACTTTAGGCAAAGAATTACTCATCGTTGAAGGGGAAACGACTGTTCCGGAGCAAAAGATTATGGAAATTCGCAGTGAAAATCAGATTCCTATACAAGATGTGACGCCGAACTATATTAAGGAAATCGATTCTACTGAAAAGATAGATTTAGTAGGAACAGCCGATTCTACTGAAAAGATGGATTTAGCAGGAACAGCTGATTCTACTGAAAAGGTAGATTTAGTAGGAACAGTCGATACTACTGAAGAGATAGATTTAACAAGGACTGTCAATTCTACTAAAGAGTTAGATGTTGAAAAAGTAAATTATGTAGAAGAACTGGATGCTGAAGAAAAAGAAACAGGTTTTAATCTTTTTGAACAACGCCAGCTGCAATATTTCATTGGAAAAAGAGTTGAAAAAGATATTATACTCGACAATACAGAAATTTTACGGGCTGGAGAACGCATTACGCCTGAAATTGTGACACACATTACAACTAGGAGTACACTGATGGAAGTTACCTTCCATTTGCAGAAAAACTAAGAAAGATAATTGAGATATAAATTATGCATAAACGAAGCTTCTTTGCGATGACTCTGTTACTTCAACTAAGTTTCACTCTATGGCTAGGGACCGTGGTCGCATATGGCAATTCCCATGAGCGGGCACCGTCCGGGTTGATTGTCAATGGCCAGGATTTTTCCGGATTGACTAGAATACAGCTGTCCTCACAATTGAAGAATAAGATTCCGAATTCCGTTTCATATAAAGACGATGTATACCCGTTGAAGATGGACCGTTCTAATGCGGAAATTGAGGCGTGGTTAGATCAAGTGTTTCCGGTTGAGACTGGTTCTTGGTTCACAGATGCAATTAACAATCTAAAACGTCCCACTGTATACATCTTGCCTAATAACATTGGGTTGAATAAAGAAGAAATTATTACACAATTGCAATCATTAAGTAAGGTTATTAATAAACCTATGCATCCTGCAACGATTAAATACTCGGACGGACGATTGGAAAAGACAGATGGACAAGCTGGGCAGGAATTAGATATCGAAGAAACCATGCTAAAAATCGTGAGCGAGCATGAACACAAACAGGTTGAAGTAGTTGTAAAAGATGTGCCTGTTATGCCAGATGTTGAAGACATATCTGAAATTCAGAGTATTTTAGGTGATTACACGACGTATTTTGATTCTCAGGATGTGCCACGTACAAAAAACGTGCGATTAGCAGCTATGGCTTTGAATAATTATTTGATTCCACCGGACCAAGTATTTTCTTTCAACGATGTTGTTGGAGAACGTACAGAGGCTGCGGGATATTTGCCAGCTTTCATCTTTGAGGGTCAGTCTGTGATCAGAGGGGATGGGGGGGGCATATGCCAAGATTCCAGCACACTCTATCAAACTGTACGTCAGGCTAATTTAGCCATTGTAGAGAAACATACTCACTCCTTACCAGTATCGTATGTGTCCAAAGGGCAAGATGCAACAGTGGCCTATGGAATTCTTGACTTCCGCTTTCGCAATAACACGCAAGGGTACCTTTTAATCAGTGCAAGTACCGGATCGAACTGGTTAAGAATTCGATTGTTTGGGCTAGCGGATGATTCCCACCCGGTACTTTTGAATCCAGACAGCTACCCTGGGTTATTTAGAAGATTTAAGCAAATATCCCTAAATTAAAGTTGATCTCTGAATACTAAGAAGCACCCATATTATGGAGAAGTGCAAGAGATTAGAGCGCCTTATCAAAACTCCCTAATAGGGGACTAAGCAATGCTTAGCACCCTATTAGGGAGTTAATCTATATACTGTAGCGTGAAGAAACAGGTTAATATATTATAAATACTGATAAATCAGTTTTGCCGCTACCAAGAACGACATTGTAATAAAGATCGGCTTGACAAGTGCTGCACCACGATGAAGAGCAAGCTTCGTACCGAAGTAGGAACCTAAAATCATGAATATGGCCATAGGGATGCCATAAGCCAGGAGAATCTTTCCCTTCCAGGCGAAGATAAGAAGCGCAGCAAAGTTGCTTGTGAAATTTAAGACTTTAGAATTGGCAGAGGCGGCAACAAAGTCGAAACCGAAGAGGGCTATAAATGAAAAAATAAGGAAAGATCCCGTTCCCGGGCCAAAGAATCCATCGTAAAATCCTAAGGCAAGGGCAAATAGACATCCTGCAAAGATATTGTAAAAATTTAGACCCTGGAAGTTATTCTCCATTCCTAAGTTTTTATGCAGCAGGGTATAAATTCCCACAAGTAAAATCAAGACTAGAACAGCCTTGCTTAGAAAAGCTGAGCTAACACCGAGAACTGCCCAGGCACCAAGGAATGCGCCAACTAGAGTAAAGGGGATTTGCCATTTTACTAGACGGATGTTTACTTTTCCAGAGCGGGCGAAGGTTATGGAACTGTTCAAAGAAGCCATAGAAGCTGCAAATTTATTGGTTCCTAGTGCAAGATGGGGGGGCACACCAACCATCAGTAATGCGGGTAAACTAAGAAGTCCACCTCCTCCGGCAATTGCGTCGATCGCCGCAGCTAAGAAACCGAATGTGCAAATAATGAAAAGATTAAGCCACATCGTTTAATGCCTCACTTAATATA
>DATMYU010000233.1:0-3884 GCA_035560775.1 Desulfosporosinus sp. | reverse complement strand
CCCAAGCCCAAGGAGCGCTTTTCTGCCAAGCGACCCCATCCGTTCTCCATAGCCTTGCCCCAGAGGAGCGTTTTCTGCTAAGCGGAAGCATCAGTGGAGCCGCGGTCCAGACGTGCGCCGACGGTTCGCGTCCCCGTCAGCGCGCCACTGGTTCACATTCATACATCCCTGAGGTTTGGCGGCGCTCGCGAACCGTCCAGCTCGTCAGCGGCGTAACTTGCTGAAGCGTGCAGAAAACGCTCCTCCCCGTCGGCCTAACCGTCACGCGTGCAAAAAAAGCTCCACCTATTTTTTCAAGCGTGGGTCCAAAATATCTCGCAACCCATCTCCAAAGAGATTCAACCCCAAAACAGTCAAGGAAATTGCGATACCGGGAAAGTAGATCATATAGGACGCATTATTGATAAATCGACGTCCGTGGGCAATCATGTCGCCCCATTCTGCCTGCGGAGGTTGAACTCCCAAGCCTAGAAACCCCAGCGCGGCGGCTTCCAAGATGGCTGTCGACATTCCTAAGGAAACTTGTACAATCAAGGGTGCCAAAACATTGGGAAGGATATGGTGGAGAACTTGTCTCACAGAGCCAGCTCCGATCGATTTTGCAGCTTCCACATATTCTTGGGAGCGGACGGCAAGTACCTGTCCCCGTACGATCCGGGCATAAACTGGAATTCCGACGATCCCGATGGCAACCATGGCATTTCCTACGCCACGCCCCAATCCCGTCATAATCGCAATGGCTAAGAGAATCGATGGGAAGGCTAAAAGAATATCGGTAAAGCGCATGATGACATCATCCCACACTCCCCCAAGGTAGCCAGCGATTAGGCCCAAGGTTGTACCCACTGTAAAGGATATCCCAACAGCAATGACACCCACCATAAGGGAAACCCTCGCCCCAAAAAGCAGCCTAGACAGAATATCTCGCCCAAATTCATCCGTGCCAAACCAATGAGCTGCAGACGGCGTTTGTAAACTAACACTCAAATTCGTCTGAAGATGATCATACGGTGTGAGTAACGGAGCGAAAATGGCAACGAAAATCATAAAGAGAAAAATGAAGAGCCCCACCACCGCCATCTTGTTACGAAAGAATCGACGCCAAAGAAATTGTGAGTTTTCCGACTTGTCATCCAGCGGTTCCGGCCCAGTGGTTTGTATTTCTGATAAAGACATAGGTTATCCCTTCCTTTAAGCGTAGTGAATCCGCGGATCAATGAACGCATAAAGGAGATCCACGACCAAATTTACCAAAACGTAAACGGAGGCACTGAGGAGTACTGTTCCCTGAACTAAGGGAAAATCCGAGTGGTCAATTGCCATAAACGTCAATGATCCAACGCCAGGCCAGGAAAAGATTGTCTCTGTAAGTACCGCTCCACCTAATAGACTACCAAATTGTAAGCCAATCACTGTGATGATCGGAATCATAGCATTTTTAAGCGTGTGCTTGAGGATTACCGACCGCTGGCTTAACCCTTTGGCCCTAGCCGTACGGACATAGTCCTGACGAATCACTTCGAGCATACTAGAACGAGTCATCCGAGCAATGACAGCCGTTGAGGATGCCCCCAAGACTACGGCAGGCATTATAATGTGACGCACAGTATCACCCAACGCGCCCCAATCTCCTGTTTGAAAGCCGTGAATGACGCTGTCAATAAGAAAAAATTTCGTGTATATTACCATATCTGTTGTTGGTCCCAGTCGGCCACTCGTAGGAAGCCAGCCTAAACGCACCGCAAAAACGTCGATAAAAATGAGCCCCAACCAAAAGATTGGCATTGATACCCCAAGAAGAGCGCCCAACATACTCAAGTAATCCACTGTGGAGTATTGTTTGACAGCCGAAATAATCCCAACCGCAATCCCCATCACTGAGGCCAATAACAACGCCACCACAGTGAGCTCAATGGTAGCCGGAAAACGCGATGTGACCTCCTTAACGACGGGCTCCTTAGTAAACAATGACCTCCCCATATCTCCAGTTACAGTACCACCGATAAAGTGCCCAAACTGAACGTAAAGTGGATCATTTAACCCCAGTTCTTGTCGAAGTGCTTCTTGTTTTTCCACTGTAGCATGTTGTCCCAAAATAACAGAGGTAGGATCGACGGTAAAGACATGCAAGACAAGAAATACCAACAGTGAAACCCCAAAAAGAACCGGAAATAGCAATAATATGCGGCGTAAAATGTACCTTAGCATGATCTTTCCTCCAAATGCACTTACCAAGGGCAAGCCCTTGGTAAGTGCAGTATGCATAATTCAGTAAACTATTTAGTAACTTTGTCCAACGTCCTTAGGAAGTACACCCCTGTCGGATGGATCTTGAATCCGCTGATACTTTTGCTTGCAGCAGCCATATCCATCGAACTACTTATGAATACCCATGGTGCATCTTTGACGAGAATCTCTTGGGCTGCGGTGTAATCCTTAATTCGCTCGCTTTTATCTGAGCTTTGTTGTGCCTTCATCAGCAGTGCATCATATTCAGGATTATTGTATTTGGCATCATTCAAGCGACCATTTCCGATTTGACTGGAATGAAGTAAGGCATACAAGAAGTTATCTGGGTCCCCATTATCACCTGTCCAACCATACAGAAATGCTTCCGCTTTTCCGTTCTTCACATTTTCTTTATGCTCTTTCCAAGCTGCCGAGGTGATATTCACTGTGACTCCAACTTGTTTCAGGTATCCCTGAATCGCCGTAGCCAAACTGTCTCCGCCGACAACGTTATACGGACGTGGGTTCGGATAGCTGATGAGTTCGAAGCTTAAGTTATTATCGTAACCAGCTTCTTTCAAAAGTTGTTTGGCCTTTACCGGATCATAAGCATATGGTTTCAAATCCTTATCATAACCAAAGAGAATAGAAGGCAATGGCCCGTTAGCCACTACAGCATTTCCCTTATAAAGGCTTTTCACCATTTCTTCGCGGTTAATAGCCATGGAAATCGCTTCACGAACTTTAGGATCATTAAAAGGTTTACGGTCTGCACGCAATCCCATGTAGTTGATATTCATACCAGGAGACGTACTAAAGTTGAGCTTGGCGTCCCCCTTTAAACGTTCAACATCATTCGGATCGATGCCATCGATGATATCCGCTTCGCCAGCCATGAGTTTATTAGCTCGGACAGAATTTTCTTTGACTACTTCAAAGATAAGTTTATCGATTTTTGGTTTACCATCCCAATAATCTTTGTTAGCTGTGAGGGTGATCTTAGAGTCTTTTTCCCAACCGGCAAACACAAATGGGCCGGTGCCAACAGGATTTGAGCCGAAATCCTTGCCGAACTTCTTAATGGCCGTCGGAGAACCAATGGGAGCACTCAGCGACATGGCCAGGTTCAACAGGAATGGGGCGTAGGGAGTCTTTAGTATGAATTTAACGGTATTCTCGTCCACTGCAACAACTTTGTCCACCATACCAAGCGTAAAGTCAGCATAGGGCATGTCTGCCGTTGGATTGGGCGGGAGTTGGCGCTCCACATTAAACTTCACTGCTTCAGCATTAAACGGCGTTCCGTCGGTGAATTTAACCCCTTTACGAAGTTTGAACGTCCATTCTTTTCCGTCTGTAGAGGTGGTCCACTCTGTAGCGAGAGACGGCTCCACTTCGGTAGAACCCTCTTTGTATCGTACCAAGGTGTCAAAGATATTAGCCACAACTTTGGCTGATTCACCATCCTCAATCATGACCGGATCAAGGCTAATAGAATCCGCACCACGTGCAAATACTACGGTCTTCTCACCCGCAGTCGTGCCAGTTCCAGTGGTAGTCCCGCCGCATCCAGCAAGCAATGTGCTCACTAGAAAAAGGGAGACAAGAACCCCTGCCCATCTTCTTCTCATACTTTTTTCCTCCTCTTATTAAAT
>DATMYU010000232.1:0-18779 GCA_035560775.1 Desulfosporosinus sp. | reverse complement strand
ATATAATAGAAAACTGAGTTCTTGAGCACTTCTTATCTTTCACGTCCTCTCGTTCCTCATAATATAATTTCGTCTTGGTGCCACACTTTTGTAGGCCGGTCTGATGATTTTACCTGCATTGACGATTTCTTCAATTCGATGAGCACTCCAACCTACGATTCTAGAAATCGCAAAAATCGGCGTGAACATTTCGTCTGGGATATTGAGCATTCTGTATACAAAGCCAGAATAGAAATCGACATTGGCGCTGACACCCTTATACATTCTACTGGACTTAGCTATAACTTGAGGTGCCAGTCTCTCGACCGCTGCGTAGAGTTCAAATTCATCTTCCAGTCCCTTTTCCCGAGCAAGTTGGGCTACATAGCCTTTGAGAATAACCGCCCTCGGGTCTGAGATAGAGTAGACGGCGTGGCCAATCCCATAAATTAAGCCTGATCGGTCGAATGCTTCTTTAGTAAGGATCTGGGTAAGGTAGCACTCTATCTCTTCATCATCACCCCAATCCTTCAATTTATCTTTAATATCCTCAAACATTTGGATAACCTTAATATTAGCTCCTCCATGACGCGGCCCTTTGAGCGCGCCTATGGCTGCTGCCATAACTGAGTAGGTATCCGTACCGGTAGATGTTGCGACGTGAGTCATAAAGGTTGAATTGTTACCTCCACCATGTTCGGCATGAAGTACAAGAGCCAGATCAAGCAATGTTGCCTCAAGCTTTGTATATTCGCTATCTGGTCTCAACATGGAAAGAATATTCTCAGCAGTACTCAAATCCGCTCGCGGGCTGTGAATATACAGGCTTTGATTTCCATGGTAATGGGCTAATGCTTGGTAGCCATAGACCGCTAAAGATGGAAAACAGGCAATCAGTCGAATACATTGTTTTAAAACATTCGTCACAGACGTACCATCAGGATTGTCATCAAAGGAGTATAGGGCTAAAATGCTTCTAGCCAGCATATTCATAATATCTTTGCTAGGCGCCTTTAAAATCATATCCCGGGCGAAATCCTCCGGTAGTCTTTGATTAAAAGCTAAAATTTCTTGAAAATCCTTTTGTGCGTTTTTATCCGGCAGATGTCCAAAAAGCAGCAAATACGCAGTCTCTTCAAACCTATAGCGGTCATCACAAGAAAAACCTTTAACAAGATCAGCAATATCATAACCGCGATAAATTAATTGTCCTGGAGCAGGAACAATTTCACCTTCATCAAGTCTAGTAGACTGGACCTCGCCGATCTCTGTCAAACCAACGAGTACGCCTCGCCCATCTAAATCACGAAGTCCGCGTTTGACTTTATTTTTACTATACAATTCAGGATTAATTAAGCTGCTTTTTTCAGCCATCCTACTAAGCTCATTTAGGCTTTTTCCCTCAAACAGTTCCAGTTTTTTATCTTCCATCATATAAATCCCCCTCACTTAAATGAATAAAAACCCCAGACAAAGCGTCTAGGGTAACAGCTAACGAAAAAATCGAAAGAGATAGCAAAGCAAAGCTACAGTATGCTCAAGCTAGTTTCCTCCCTTTTCAACGCTTACGAAGTTAGCTGACGGATTCGGGTCAAAAAGTAACCCTACCTTCACAAATAAATTGGCTGTGAAGGATTCACCCCATAAATGGTTCCCCCGCTTCTAGATAGAATTTAGCGATAGAGTATATTAAGTTGTGCCTTAGAGATAATAAATTTCATTTAGATTATCATAATCCAGCTAAGATCGCAATTCTTCTTTTTTTCAGATAAGTTCTGTTGCCGTTTTACAGCCGTTCGATCCTAACCTTAGTCTCGTAATAGGGCGCCCCGTTCCCCACCTTACTGACGATATCGCGGGTCAGGAGATTGACGCTACTGCCAGACTTAAGCCAACGCCCGCGCGGAAAAACAATGATATCCCGCCTTTGAGCGCTATCCAGCTGGATACGGGCCTTAGTTTCTCCCACACTGCTGATAACTCGGAGAACATCACCATTCGCCAAGTTCTGCTTGGCCGCTTCCTCCGGGTGAATTCGGATTACGGTCAATTCCACCGAATCGGATGAGGTCATTTCGGAACACAACCAGTCGTAGGGTGAAACGGACATTAATTGATAGGGATAACCTCCTTCGCCCTCTGGATTGGGCGGCGGATCAAATTCTGTCATGAATTGAAACTTGCCAGAAGGAGTTGCAAATTTCCGATCACTGTAAGGAACCATTGGCGCTCCAGGTAACCGTACCGGACCTGCCCACAGTTCTCCCAAGGTTACTCCCTGTGCCAGCAAGGGAGCCAACAACAAGGTAAGCCACTCTTCAACACTGCGCTTAAAGTCCGGTCCAAAAGGAAAGCGCGCGGCCAGACTCTGAAACAATTCAAAATCTGACCTGCTTTCCCCTTGCGGAGGAATGGCCCGGTTAACTGGCCCTACATAATTGTGTCCATAACTGGCCACGATGTCCTGCTCTTCCAAAAAAGTGGTGCTGGGCAGGAAGATATCCGCCTGTGCGGCAGTATCATCCAGAAAATGCCCAGCTACGACAACAAAGGGCACCTGGTTAAAGGCAGCCGCCACTTTTCCGGAATTGGGAGCCATACATAACGGATTGCCAGCCGTAACGAATATCATCTGGATCGGGGGATCCTGAGCCTTCAGAATCTCTTCCCCTATGAGCGGAATCAACAACTTCCTCCGCTCGGGATTCATGCTATCCCCGATCCAGTCCAAATCATACGGTGCATACTCCTCGAACCCCTGACTGACTCCCCCGCCTTTCACCCCGATCAGGCCAGCAAGCGCACCTAACGCATCGATGCTTCTAATCATGTGATGCGCGTATTCCCATCGGTGTAATCCCCAACCCAATAAAATTCCCGTCGGTTTCTGTTCTAGCAGTACATCTGCCAGTAACTCGATTTGCTGCAGCTCAACATCACAAGCCTGAGCCAATTCCTCGCTGGTATAAGTATCCAAGATCCCTCGAAAATCAGAAAATCCCTGGCTGTGGAACTCCACGAACTCCCGGTCCTCCCGACCCAGCGCCAAAATCCGCTTCGCTGTCGCCATCGCCAGGAAAGCATCCTTACCAGGTGCAGGCTGGATATGCACATCACATATTCTCTTGCTTTCCGACGCCACCGGATCAATTAGGATGACCGAACCGCCCTGGCGCCTGATCCTTGCTATTACCGGCAGAAGATAAGGATTGGTAGCTACAGGATTTCGCCCCCAAAGAATCAAGGAGCGGCTGTGTACATAGTCCAACGGATCATGAGAGAAGCGGCAACCAAAGTCCAGGTTCTGTGAAGCTTGTCCGGTACCACCACACAAGGTCCCGTATGTGCCAGTCACTCCACCAAACAAATTGAAAAACCGTTCGTTCAAAAGTCGCAAGGCCGTACGCTGAGCAAAGCCTCGGTAATATAGAATGGCTTCCGCTCCATACTGATCCTTAATCTCCTTCATGTGCCTTGCGATCTCGTCCAAGGCACTGTCCCAAGTGATCTTTTGCCACACTCCGCTCTTTCGGTTACGACGCAGCGGTGTCAAAATCCTATCCCTACTGTAGGCGCGCTGCACAAATTTTTGGGCCTTTTGGCAAACTGCACCCTGACTGAGAGCATGGCGCGGATTTCCTCTCAATACCACAACCCGTCCCTGGTCCACCTGAGCAATCAGACCGCAGGTATTTGGACAGTCCCGGGTACAAGTAGTAACTATTTCTCGCACCATTCGCCACGCCCTCCCTTCTCACCAGTCAATTTAATATATCAATGTCCAAACGGGTTGCTTGGCTTGGTACTACCATCGGGTTTTGGCTTACAAAGCACCTCAACAATTTCGTAATCTTCAGAACCCAAGCCAAAATCGGCCATGGCTTGAACCTGCAAGTAGGGATCCTTGCCATGGATTTTCAAGAAAATATTTTCAGACGACGTTAGTCCCTTGTCTCCCGCTTTAGAGTCACGGATAATCTGAGCTTGGCCGATCAGATCCAACGTGGCTTTTTCTATGGCTACGATATCGTCTGAAACTAGTACCCCGATATCAGGAACCACAGGAGCATCAGCCATGGGCATACAATCGCATTCTGGTTGAACTTCGGTCACAAAGTTGATATAGAGAACCTTCCCTTTGTCAAACGTATTCAACACGGCTGCCGCGGCTTCTGCTAATACTTTTTGAAAAAGCTCTACGCTTTGCGGCAACACAAGGGCCTCTTCAGTGCAAACTCTGGCACAACGCCCACACCGAGCACATTTCTGCTGGTCAATTGCCAACATTTCGTTTTGGTCAAAGGTGATACTTTCATGGGGACAGGCGCCCACACATTGTAAACAATGGCTGCATTTTTCCGAACTCCAACTTAGTTCGGCATTTTGCAGAAAATGCATCCGCCCTCGCTGATGGACACCGTTCCGATCTTTAAAGGCAATGCCGCCCATCCCAAGATTTTTCACGGCACCGCCGTAACCGCTGCCAATATGACCCTTGCAATGTGATACAACGATCATCGCTGGCGCATCATGGATGGCAGAAGCAATACCGATTTCTCCCAGGATTGGGCCACTTGCTCTCATTATGGAGTCACATCCGAAAATCCCGTCTGCCATAATTACTGGGGCTCCTGTGGAGAGCTCGTTAATCCCATTAGCACTTGCTACGCGCAAGTATTCCAAACCGGGAATACGAACAGTATCCGTTACAAATGGGTCTCCCCCAACACTTTTTAGAGAATCAACCAATTTCCGTATAAATGGCGGACGAACCACTCTGAAAGCGCCCTGTGAACCAAGGTGCATTTTTATAGGTACGTAGTCCCCCTTAGCAATATAATTGCTCAAATTTACCAGGGTAAGAATCTCCTCAAATTTACCCAAAAAACCATAATCATAGTCAAAGAATTTGGCCCGCGCGCTGGCAAAATATACAATAGATTTAGCCATGTTTGTCCTGGTGAAACCAGGATCTTCACTTCCTTTCACATATCCATAATTTTCATCCAGACTATTAGCTAATTATAACATGTCACTAGAGAATTTTCCCATACCTACTCTCCATGGATGCCTTCATGGCTATCTAGAACTATTAAACGCCCCAGCAAATAACATTTTGCTGGGGCATATGATTGAAACATGTTTAAATATAGTTTTCTGTACTAGCAACATGTCTAACGATTAGGAAAAAGACCTGCGATTTCTATTCGCCTAAATCCGCCCAGTTGGCAGGATAAGTCGCATAAAACACTTTACAAAACGTTGGAGAAGAAAAGACGACCTTGCTACCCTTCGGAATATAAACTACATCCCCTGCCACTGCGCGGAACACTTTGCCCTCAACCTCTAGAACAAAATCTCCTTCTATGATGTAGTCCACTTCATCGTAGTTTAGAAGCCAGGGTAATCGGGAATGGTCAAACGTCATAAAGCCGGAGGCCAGGTTACCGACTCGTTGATCAATAACATCAACGAGTCCAACCTTTTGTCCTAGAGGAGCTTCTGGAAAAGGCTGGATAACTACATTTTCACCCACCACATGGGTTGCTTTGGGGTTCTCACAGGCAGGTTTTAAGACTTCACTGAGAATTTTCTGCACGGCTTTTTTTAAGTCATCGTCTTGAGCAATAACGCTCTGTCTGACGACTTTTTGTCGTCCTTTGGTAATCGTAATCCCTAGCTCTTTTGCTAAATCTTTGGCTGAAGGTGTCAGTACGCTATCTTCTTCTAAATAAATATCTTTGTCTAATTTGGCCATTTCACGCAATACAGTTTCTGAAATAAACCGACCCATAGATACACCTCCCTTTCGTGGTTCGCTATTCGTGGTTCGAGGTCAGTCTCGATCCTCGTGGTTCGAACAACAAGGATCGCATTTCTCACATCGCACTTCTCTAGTCCTTTATATCAAGCTCTCGATCAATTGCTTTGAAGGGCGTGGGATGACGACTTGTTTAATGAGTAACCCCTTCTCGCTGGCTAGAGCACTTCCTTCTTCTACCGCTGCTTTCACCGATGCGACTTCCCCCGTGAGAATCGTGTAACTCTTTCCGCCAATTCCAAAGGCCAAATGAAGGAGCAAGGGTTCCACATCACCTGCTTTTACCGCCGCATCCGCTGCCACGATCAAGGAGGCGACGCTGTATGTTTCTATAATCCCTAGGGCTTTTATATCCTTTAGCGTACTCACGCCACTGATGGCTGGTAATATTGAAGGATGGACATTGGGAATCACGAATGAATCCACCACGGTTTCAGCCCCTAATTCAATACCAGCGTTCACCGATTGCTGAATCGACGACACATCTCCACTCACTAAGACGATATATTTTCCAGGGCAGGTGGTTTTCGCCACTAAAATCTGAACGTCCGCTGTTTTGGCCATGATATCGGCACATTCAATGCCTTGTGCTATGCTTGTAAACTCGACGAGCCCTATTGCATGGATCACTTTACAGCCCCCCCTTTCCTAATCGTTATCGCTTGGGGCGTGACCTGAATCACGGTTCCGTCAAGGCTAGCATGGATCCGAGCACCTAAGGATCCTGCTGGGATTTCTCCCATGAGTTGACCAAGACTAACGACATCACCAACTTTGACTATTGCTTCAGCGGGTGCCCCGATATGCTGTTGAAGCTTTAAGGTGACCTCGTCAGGCTCATATCTTTCTAGAGATAAGGGGGCTTCCTTGTACAACGAGCGCAAGTTTAAACGATCCATCAACCGAGACGTCGGTGTTAAACGATGTTTGGCCATCGGGTCAACGTTCCCAAGTTCTCCCTGGTATTTAAGGCCCTTGGCTCGTAGCTCAGCCTTCAAGGCTTGATTCACTCGTAGCGGCGAAATCCCAACCGGACAAGCATAGGCTTCACACACACCACATTCAGAACAGGTAAGAGCACTTGTCAACATCGCTGGTTTTCCAATATTTTTGTAGTTCACCGCCCGAATGAGGAGGTGTGGCGATAATTCGTGGCCGATTATGTGTCTGGGACAGAGTTCTGTACAGAAACTACACTGTTCACAGACTGTTTTGGCTATGCGTAAAATGGTTTCCAAGGTTCTGCTTTTTCGTCCGATGAGCAGGTGATCCTTTGGTAGGGCAATTAACCCTCCTGTGGTCTTGGTCACAGGCTCCGTTAGATCCGTGATCAGGGTTCCCATCATTGGACCTCCATTAATATACATTAAGTCCTCTGCCCAGCCTCCATCGGCAAATTCTAGTACTTCCCGCAGCGAGGTACCGATCGGCACGGTGACCGTGATAGGATTTTTCACTGCCCCTGTGACGGTAAGGGTACGCGTGGTGACGGGTTCTCCGTCACAGGCTCTTGCCACATTGATGAGGGTTTGTACGTTATTGACGACCACACCAATATTGAGTGGGATTCCGCCTGGGGGAACGCGCCTACCTGTGGTTAACCAGATTGTGATGACTTCATCTCCGGCAGGATAAATATCTGGCATAATTGATATCTGCAGTTGCTCGGTTACGTAAGGCTGCAAAGCAGCGATTGCTTCCTTATACTTGGCCTTCAACGCGATGATTCCCATTTTGGCACCTGTTGCTTCCATCGCTAAAGTTAAGCCTTGAATAAGTTGTTCTGGATAGCGCGCCGCCAATTGTTGGTCTGTCTTCAGCAAGGGCTCGCACTCTGCTCCATTGACCACCACAATCTCGGCTTGCGCCGCGAGCTTGACATGGGTAGGAAATCCTGCTCCACCTGCTCCAACGACGCCTGCTTCCCGAACCTTTGTGCTAATTGTCATGTCGTTCATTTTTTTCACCCACTTTAGCTTACGCTTCAAAGGTTTCTTTATCGATGATGCCTACAATGATGGCATCAATGGGTATGCTATTGTTGGCGAGTCCTTGTCGGGCCGAAGATCCGCTGGCAATCATGACGATTTCGTCTTCTCCTGCTCCGATCTGATCCGCCGCGATCAGTGAATTCCCAAATTCCGCGAGTTTTGCTGAGCCGTCTTCAGCATAAGAGAGTGTTACCGGTTGGACGACTAAAAACTTTAGTCCACGTAGGGATTCTTCTTTACGCGTGGACCAGACATTGCCAATGACGCGGGCTAAAATCATCGTCTTCCTTCCTCCATCTCTTGCCGCAATTCGATTCGGCGACTCTTCAAGGTGTCTCGCGCTAGGGGAGATATAACCGTCCCTCGTTTCACCAAGACGATGGTCTCTTCCGCTATTCCATAGGCGTCTTTATCCGCTAGAAACTTCTTTTCATAGCAAATAACTTCGCGTGATGGCGCATTCTGAAGTGCGAGCTGCTCTTGGCTGGCTGATCTCTGTTCATAAAGACCAGTTCCGCTATACTGACCAGCTTGCGAGATGACTGGGTCTTGCGCTGATCGCACTGTCCCCTTGTCTCTATCCATTCTTCCTTCGGTCGAAGCTACTACACCCGTGTCCTTAAGCAAGTTGCACCCTTCTCCTAGGGTTGCACTCACTAAAACCCCATAGGTCTTGACCTTCTCTAGATATCTCTCATAGAGTTCCATGTAGGCTTTTGGAGTTTGTGCGGTGAAGCCGAGATATTCGGTCACAAACATGCAGGGTATCCCTTGAGTTATGCCGCGTCCTATCATCTCAGTTAGGGGGTTATCTCGTATGCCTAAGGCAGCTTTAGCCAGGGTATTTGGGGAACAGGCGGGTATGATGATTTTTTGCCAAGTTGTCTTCTTTAAGGCGGCTTGGGGTGTAATCCAATTCATACCTTCGGGAAGATTTGGTTTGTCCACCAAGGTCTGATCACTTGGTAAGATGTTCAGGGTGTACTCCGCCCCGAATTGTTGCTTCAGAGCGGTTATTACCCGTTCCAAATCAGGAACATAATTTAGTAAGACCAAGCCTTCTAGTTTAACCATCTTGAGCTCTTCAACGCTTCCTGCCTTGTTTCCTTGCAGCAGCGCTTTAAATGTGGGCTCTGACAGAATACGGCGTACGAGTTGGTTGATAAGTTCTTCATTCATGGCTCATACCCCCATGAGCACACCTTGGGTTTGGGCGTTGATGAGAGCCGCATTGGCTTCATCCAAATCCAGGTGCATCTCCTTATGGAACTGTTCATTGACTCGTATCAATACATCTTCAAAGATGATCGGGCGCTGACTTTGTATATGAACGCGAACTCTGTCCCCATCTTTCAAGGACCATTCGTGAGCTTCCTCTAGGTTTAGGTGAATATGCCGACTGGCTACCATCACGCCAGATTTCAACTCCACGTTACCCTGTGAGCCTACAATTTTCAGACCGGGAGTTCCTTCATGTTGCCCAGAATCTCGGATGACCGGCTTGATCCCTAGCTTGTAACAATCCGTTGCACTGATTTCTGCTTGGGTATTTTTTCGCACAGGGCCCAAGATGCGTACCTTTTCAAGGGTTCCTTTCGGTCCTACTAAGGTGACGGTTTCCTTCGCAGCGAACTGACCCGGTTGGGAGAGCTCCTTGTGAAGCGTCAAAGCATAGTTCTCCCCGAATAGGGCAAACAAGTCGTCTTTCGATAGGTGAATATGTCGATTAGACACTCCTATGGGAATTCGTTTCTCCTGCTTCTCCTCGTCCTTCCGACTCCGAACTTCACAAGCGAGGATATAAAACGCACTGGATAATCGATTTAAGGCCTGGATCAGGTCCGTCCGAAGGCATTCTCCCGCATCGTTTGTGAAAGCCCGGTTAGCGTGGAGCTCGACTTCTCGCGACTTTGCTCTAAGATGATGGAGTTTAGCGACGACCATGCCATGGGTATAACTTAAGGGCGTATGCTCGACCCCAAAGTATGTTTTAGGATGATGGGATCGATCGCGTAGCTCTTCTGGCGTAAGCCCTAGGAGGGTTTGCCATTGAAACGGTGTCTCTTTCACTTCATTGACCATAAGAGCTCTGGCGAAGGCCGCGATCTCTTCTAACTTCAGAATTAATCCCTCTTCGCCCACTTGCTGAAAGTACATTTGTGCCTCTACGAGTTCACACTGAAACAGATCGAGTTGTCCTCGGTAAGCAATCACTGGGTGTGTTTTCGTGACTAAGGTCCTTTGATTCAAATGGGTCATGTGTTCAGGTTTGATCTCCGTAGAACTCACGGGCAAGATGCTTTGGGTCCGTAAGTTCGATGCTGTTTCCCGTGGGACATTCAGTTTTTGTTCGAATGGTTTGTGCTTTAAGACCGTTTGCTGGGAATTTGAAAACGTGGTCTTGTTAATGTCTAAAATCCCGTTTCCTTCGATTTGGACATCAATGCCCTTAGACCGAATAAAGTCTCTAGCAGAAGGTGTGATCACGCTTCCTTGCGGTAATATAATGATTTTTTCCTTTGTTTTATGCCAATTGGCTCGCAATTCATACTCTGTGACGATCAAATCCTCACCTCACACTACAGATGTCGGAGATCAGAGGCCAGAGGCCAGAGACTAAGAAATTAGACTTCTGATCTCGAACATTGAATTTACTTATTTATCGCCATAGCTTTTATTGTCCTCTACTGGCAAAATATACTCGACATCCTGATGGGGGCGCGGTATTACGTGCACACTGAGCAGCTCTCCCACTCGCTGTGCTGCTGCTGCTCCTGCGTCCACGGCAGCCTTCACTGCGCCGACATCTCCACGCACCATCACTGCGACCAAGCCTCCGGAGACATGTTCTTTTCCGCAAAGTGTCACGTTGGCCGCTTTTAACATTTGATCAGCTGCTTCAATGGCTGGGATTAAACCCTTGGTTTCTATCATTCCAAGTGCTATTACACTTCGATTCTGTGCCATTACTTGTTCCCTCCTCTATTTGTAGTTCGTAATTCGAAGTTCGAAGTTCGATGGGTTGATGATTGCTTTTCGATACTTAATACTCGATACTTGATATTTGATGCTCATGCTTAGTGCTTGGATCCTAAGTTATTAGCATTTAATGCTAGTTAAGTGCTTAATGACCTGGTTGACGATGTCTTGGACCAACTGTGCATCGACTGGTTGCTCTTGGTTTTGGTTCTGAGCCCTCTCGCCCGCCCCCGTAAAATTCTTCATGGGTTCAACTGGTTTACGCTCAGGAATTCCTAGATGCCAGGCGACTCTTTTGATATTGATCAAGTGGAGAGGTGTGACATTTTCTGAAACACTCGATCCTGCCCAGGTTCCACACCCCAAGGTGAAGGATGGCGACAAGCCCGTCGTCGCTCCAACCCCACCCATGGCTGCTGGTGTATTTACCAGTATTCGGTTGACGGGTTTTTTGAGCGCGAATTCTCGAATAATCTCTTCATTATTACTGTGTATTGCCAGGCTATGCCCGACTCCACCAGCCTCTAAGAGCTGAAAGCAGCGTTCACACCCCTCATGCCAGTCCGCAACTCGATAAAACCCGAGTACGGTTGTCAACTTCTCATAGGATAAAGGCCACTTTAATCCGACGCCCGCTAAGGGGGCCACCAAACACTTGGTTTGTTCTGGGATAAAGATTCCTGCTAGCTGGGCTATAAATTTCGGGTCCTTACCTACAACTTTGGGGTTGACCCCTCCGTTTCCAAGCATGACAACTGCAGACACTTTTTCTACTTCTTCAGAATCAAGGAAATGGGCACCATAGCGTTTAAGATGAGTTATCAGTTCATCAGCTATACATTCTTCCGCCACAATGGCTTGTTCTGATGCACAAATGGTGCCATTGTCAAAGGACTTGCCCATGACGATGTATTCCGCTGCCTTGGGTAGATCGGCACTTCGTTCAACAAAAGCGGGGACATTGCCGGGTCCTACGCCGAGGGCAGGTTTCCCGCAACTATAGGCTGCTTTCACCAACGCAGTTCCGCCGGTTGCCAAGATCAGAGCTACACTTGGATGTTTCATGAGCTCATTAGTTGCTCCCATGGAGATATTCATAATACACCCTATGACCCCTTCTGGTGCTCCGGCCGCGACCGCTGCTTGATGCATGATTTTCGCGGCTTCATTCGTGCAGCGCACGGCGGTTGGGTGCGGGGAAAACACGATCGCATTGCGAGATTTTAAGGCGATCATGGCTTTGTATATCACCGTTGATGTGGGGTTCGTGGTAGGGATGATTGCAGCGATCACACCCACAGGCTCAGCTATTTCCCATATTTTTTGTTTACGATCTTCTCGAATGATCCCGACAGTTTTCATAGGTTTTATGGAGTCATAAACTGTCCGAGACGCAAAATAGTTCTTAAAGCATTTGTCCGCATAATTTCCCATTCCGGTTTCCGAAACCGCCATCATGGCTAACCTCGCGGCATTCGCTTCTCCTGCCTCGCGCATCATGTCTATAATATGATCGACTTGTTCCTGCGTGAAGTTCATGAGTGCATCTTGGGCTATGCGGGCAGCTTTTACTAAATTTCTGGCTTCCTGTAACGAACACAAATCTCGATCAAGTTCCATTATAAAGCTGCACCTCCCCTTTCTCTAGAATTTTAAGCCATTTTCAATAACATCCATCACCGCGCGTTGGAAGGCATCACAGGCTGATTTGCACGCGCTTTGCGATCCGGTTAACAATCCGCCACCATAATTAGTTTCAGTCGGTGGTCCGTAGAACTCTTTCATGGTAACTTCTGCTGCTTTTAAGGCGGCGTCCATTCCGTACATGGCCTCGATCGGAGGAGCAATCAGATACGCCAGAGGCTGTCCTTCCTCAATTCCTGCGATCTTAGAAAGGTAACTTCCTGTCCGGGAAATTGTGTGTGGAAACCAAGCTGTTTTACCTCCATCACACGTATAAAAAAAACAATCATTTTCCAAATGGTCGATACAGGCATCAATCCCTGCTCGCACTTCTGCGGGATTGGGACCTGCTAATATTCCAATAATTTCACCCGATAACGGGCCTGAGGCACGGGCTGCACCGCAATAGAAACTTTTCGCATACACTACTTCAACCTCAGCCTTTTTGGTGGCTTCATCTAAGGCCACGTAGGTACAATCATCAATGTCCGCTGTAATCATGCCGATGGAACGTTGATATCCCGCAAGTCCCAATTTCTCAGCTAAATCCGGAGCGACATTGGCAATTAGCCTAACTGCTAAAACCTTCGGCTTAATGGGTTCAATCATGATAACCCTCCTATCTATCTATGTCGGCAGCTTTTGCCTTCCCGACTGATTACTTTGTGTTTTCAACATTCTTCGTTTTAGCTTTTTCTTCGAAAGCTGATAGCTTTGGCAAAATTGATTCTAGTTCAGGATGGGGACGTGGAATCACATGACAACTGACGAGTTCTCCGACTCGTTCAGCCGCAGCTGCTCCTGCATCGACTGCAGCCTTTACTGCTCCAACATCTCCACGTACCATCACGGTAACCAAAGCGCCCCCCACTTTCACCTTGCCGATTAACGTTACATTAGCGGCTTTGACCATGGCATCGGCCGCCTCAATCGCTCCTACTATGCCACGGGTTTCTACCATTCCTAGCGCAACCATATCATCTTTGATAGCCATTTTATTAGTCTCCTTTCACTCACTCTTTTTAACCCTTTACTCGAGCTTCATACCCGATGCCTTGACATCAAGAATTTTTTTGATCAAACTTGCTAGATGCGCTCCTGCTTCCGCTGCAGGGGTACCACCTTTATGAATATTACTGACCACGGTCCGCTCGCTTTCAACCATACCTTGCCTCGGATTATAGCCCATATAGGCACTCATGCTTTCGGCAGTGCCCAGACCGGGTCGTTCTCCGATCAGAATCAGCGCTACCTCAGGTTTCAGTTCTTCGCCGATGATGTCCATCACGGCAACCCGTCCATGCCGAACAAAGATCGTTGTGCCTAGTTTCACACCCATACCCTCCAGGCCCTGTGTTAAGGCGGGCAGGAGATTGGGAATATTAGCTTCCACCGCTTTGCTGGAGAGCCCATCGGAAACAATAATTTGAACCATGGCCTCTTTTTGACACCCTTGACGAAGAATCTCTAAATTTTCGGCATCAAGTTTTCTCCCTAAGTCCGGTCGCGTAAGATATTCATCTTTCGACTGACAGAGACTCTTGACAGAAACCATCCCATACTTCGCTGGAAAATCTTCCGGAACTTTACCCAGCACTGAGTCTTGCGCTACAGCATGATCTGCGCGAAAACGAAGTAATGTATCCGTCAGAGGACGGGGACCAGAGCGCCAAACGCCAATCCGAGCGGGCGTAGAAAGCTTCATTTCTTCATAAAGCGCCTTGTTAACGGGGATTGGAACTTGTAAATAACGCTGCAAGTTGATTTCCGCTAAATCCGTGATCTGACATTCGTCCCAGGCCGGTGCGCCTGCTTGAGATGCCGTACTAGTAGCAAGTTGACTCTTTCCCTTCCCCATATCTTTCAGCAACTCCACCACAATCGCACGAACGTTGTCTTCTAAACTCATTTTCTTATTCCCCCCTTACCTCGTGAAAATTGTAGCATCACCAGCACGTGCTGTGAGCTTACCTTGGGCTAGTATCCCCATCGATTCTGCCCAGGTCTCAAACTCAGGGATCGGTCGAAGGTTAAACAGCTCTCTTAATGTTGCAATATCATGAAAACTCGTCGTCTGATAGTTCAGCATAACATCGTCGCCCATGGGAATCCCCATGAAATACGTGCAGCCTGCCGCTGCTAAGAGAGTCGCCAGATTTTCGATATCGTTTTGATCGGCCTTCATATGGTTGGTGTAACAAGCATCGACCCCCATCGGCAGCCCGGAGAGTTTTCCCATAAAATGGTCTTCAAGACCGGCTCGCGTCACTTGACGGGTATCATATAGGTATTCCGGACCGATAAAGCCAACGACCGTGTTTACTAAAAAAGGATTATAGTGGCGGGCTAGACCGTAACAGCGCGCTTCCAAGGTCACTTGATCTGCACCATGGTGCGCTTCTGAGGAAAGTTCTGAGCCTTGCCCAGTTTCAAAATACATGATATTAGGACCAGTTGCCTGCCCCTCTTTTAATCCGAGAGCATAAGCCTCGTCAAGAATCTCTTTGCTAACTCCAAACGCCTCATTACCTGTTTGTGATCCCGCAATAGATTGGAATAGCAGATGGACGGGAGCCCCTTTTCTCAGGGCCTTCATTTGGGTGGAGATATGCGCTAGAACGCAAATTTGGGTGGGTATCTTCCACTCCTCGACAAACTGATAAAGGGTTTCCAAGCTGCGTATCGTTGCAGGCATGGAATCGTCGACAGGATTGAGTCCAATTACCGCGTCCCCAACCCCATAGGACAACCCTTCGCGCAGACTAGCTAAAATCCCCTCGACACCGTCGGTTGGATGATTAGGTTGAAGCCGAGAAGCTAGGCAGCCTATTTTACCAATGGTTGTATTACAGTGGGCAAGATTTTGTATCTTAGCGGCTCCTAAAATTAAGTCAAGATTACTCATGAGCTTAGCAACAGCCGCAACCATTTCTGAAGTGAGCCCACGACTAATTCGCTGAAGGTGGGGTCCGCTGGTCTCTGTTTTGAGAACATACTCTCGGAACTCGGCAACGGACCAGTTTTTGATCGAGTGATAGATCGGTTCATTGACATCGGCGTCGATAATGCGTGATACTTCGTCAACCTCAAGTGGTACGACTGGATTTAAACGCAAATCTTCCAAAGTTAGTTCTGATAAGACTCGTTTTGCAGCGATCCGCTCCTGGGCATCTTCGGCCGCAATTCCAGCGAGAATATCTCCGGACTTGATCTCATTAGCTTTTGAAAGAACCTCTTTTACATCTTTAAAGCTAAAGGTTTGGCCAAAAAGGCGTGTCCTTAGATTCACGATTTTCACATCCCTTCCGTAGACAATTCTTAATGGGCGAATACTAAGGTTTTAACAATCACTGGCACAGCATCTTCATGAGGTAATGGCTTGGCTATATCTAGAAAATCTCCAAGGGCTAGCTCAATTCCGTCCAAACAAACCAGTGGGACCGACGGAAGCAGTCTTTGCAGCGTTTGACCCAGAACTTTAGCAATATCTTGTTGAGCAATGATCACTTTAGGCTCTCCCTTAATTAGAGGAAGTTCAGAGGCCAAAGTCTCAGCCAGGGCAAGAATCGTTTGAAAGTCGGTATCAGGCAACACCGGGACGACTAAAGCAACCGTTCGGTAAAGAGAGTCGTTATAGTTCTCCGCTGGTTTAAGCCAAGAGAACCTGCCCGACACCCCCACTTCAGGGTAAACTGCCGGGACATTCCGCAAGGGGAGCGAATGCTTACTAATCGTGATGGTCGAGCCCGATATATTCACCGTATGCGCTCCAGCTCCAAGCACCGTTGCATGGATCGTCTCCGAACCCTCATGTACAGCAAAAGCTGAATAAATACGGCTTTCCCTGAACGCTTCCGCCAAAAGAGGCCCCACATCTCCATGGATCCACCATTCCCTAATCCCTGGCAAATAAACATACTTAGCCACTCCTCCAGAAAAAACCACTCCATCGAGTACAACATCCGGTAAGGTATTTGTCATCACAAGTGGGGTGTCCTGAGCGAGTAAAGGTTCATGAAAAATTACCCGTTCGACACATTCCACCATAGTCCGGAGGCACTCTCGAATAACGGGCACTCCGTCTCCACTTTGCTCAATGAAACCGTTTAGATAACAATAATTCATAATCGTCTGGCCTGGAGGCGAGATGAAGTTTAAGTGGTGTGTTAAAGGATCTACTTCCAATAGGCGACCGCCAATATTGACACACGCTGTACCGATGCACTTACCCCGATCAAAATAGGCAATATTCGTAGTTCCTCCGCCGATATCGATGTTAGCGATGCAGGCATGTAAGCGCTTGGAGAGCGCCTCGGCTCCCGATCCTTTTCCAGCGATCACACTTTCGAGATCCGGTCCGGCCGTCGCCACGACAAAATCTCCAGCATAATCTGCCAAAGAATGGATGATTTCCGAGGCATTCTCCTTCTTCGCAGTCTCCCCGGTAATAATAATGGCACCGGTATCGATCTGCTCGGGCTTGACTCCCGCCTTCTCGTATTCTTTGGCGATGATCGCCCGTAATGCCGCACCGTCAACGTGTTGCCGATCTGAAAACGGAGTAAAGTGCACATTTCCCATATAAATAATGCTTTTATGGCTTATCTCCACTTTAGGTATTTGTGATCCTGGCATTACATTGACTAAGGTGAGGTGTGAAATAACTAACTGCGTCGTTGTCGTTCCAACGTCAATCCCCACACTGACCAAGGCCATCTCTTTTGTCATGATGTTTCCTTATGCATCCAGTTCGTCTAAAACGCCGAACTCTTCTTCAAATGGTCTGATATTCTTGTTCCCCCAAATAAAGTAATACGCGATGGCAATGGCATAAACAAGAGCTGCCCATTTCAAAGCTGGTACACTTGAAATAATGACACTTATCGTCAGAAAAATACCTATCAGAAAGCTAATAGCTGGGATTACTGGATACCATACTTTAAAGGGTCTTTTGAGATTGGGTTCTTTGGCATGTAAGATAAACAGACTGATTAGACTAAGCATATAAAGAGCAACAGATCCAATAACTGCAATGGTAATCACGATTGCTGTCTGACCCGTGAGAACAACACCTAGTCCAACAAGTCCGGGAACCAACAATGCCCACACTGGTGTATGACGTTTAGGATCGACATAGGCGAGAAATTTAGGCAAATAACCGGTTCTAGCCATGGCATAGGTCTGGCGGGAATACCCTACTATAATTCCATGCAGAGAAGCTATTAAACCGAACAAACCTATGATATTAACCAACATGACAATAGTGCTACTATCACCAAAGACTTGAGCTAAAGCAATGGGCAAAGGAAAGTCCACCGCTGAGACTAAGTTATAATCTGCAATACCTGCAGTCAGGAAGAGGGTTAAGAAGCCCATGATCATCAAGGTTCCCATACCGCTTAGAAAACCTTTGGGGATATCTTTCTGCGGATCAACCATTTCCTCCGCAGCCATAGCTCCGCCTTCAATAGCGAGATAGAACCAGATGGCGAAAGGTACGGCTGCCATGACCCCTTTCATACCAAAAGGAAGAAGCGGTGCTGTCATGACACGAGCCATAGAAAAGTGAGGGGCTGCAGCAACCCAGTAAATAGCTAAACCCGCTAAGGCAACGACTGTGAACACTAATTCCACCGTAGCTGAGGTTTTCATTCCCAAGTAATTTATAAAGATGAAAAATAAGAAAGCGGCAACCGCTGCAGTCACTGTTGGGATGGACGGAATGAGAAAGTTAATATACCCGCCGACAGCCAGCGCAATGGCGGGAGGCGCAAACACGAATTCGATCAAACAGCTGATGCCATTCATATACCCCCAAAATGGTCCCATTGCTCTTCGTGCATAAGCAGAAGGTCCACCTGCGTGAGGTATAGCCGTTGCTAACTCCGAGTAGGATAAAATAAACGTAACATAGAAGATCGTAACTGGAATCAAAGCAAGTGCTAATCCCAGAGGTCCACCTGCTCCGAACCCATAGCTCCAGCCAAAATAGTTACCCGAGATTACTAAGCCTACTGCAAGAGCCCATAAGTGAATCGGTTTTAATACTCTCGATAAATGTGGATCTCCATCCGTTCCAGGAGTCACGTGTTTAGTTTCAGTAGTCACACAAAACCCTCCTCTTCTTTTTTTAGGTGAATCACGTCATAACTATAAACTCTATAAGCTGCTGTCCTCCTTTCATTGGCCAAAAAAAATAAGGCCCTTTATTACATCCCAGTAATTTGGGATGTAATAAAGGGCCTTATTGCCCACTATTCCATTGTGAAACAGTCTTATCTGCCGAAGAGAGTTAAATAGGAATCTCTATGAGTATAGTATACCAC
>DATMYU010000231.1:0-6152 GCA_035560775.1 Desulfosporosinus sp. | reverse complement strand
ATTTTATTTAAAAAGGATATTCTGGTAAACATGATGGATATGCGAAGCTTAGACAACCAGATGTTTGCCCATTCTGTAAACGTCTGTGTTCTTGCAACGGTTTTGGGTAAAGCCATGTCCTTAGATCGCGAAAAATTAGATACCTTGGCCATCGGTGCGATACTTCACGATATTGGTAAAGTGCAATTGTATCCTAAACTGTTAAACAGAGCGGATAATATAACCCCAGAAGAAAGGGAAATTCTCAAAACGCATACAACACTGGGTTTTGAGGATCTTCGCAAACGAAAAGATCTTAGTTTGATTATTGCCCACATTGCTTTTCAGCATCACGAGCATATGAATGGCACAGGGTATCCGCGGCGACTCAAAGAAGGGGAAATCCACCCGTTGGCACAGATTGTTGCAATTGCAGATCTTTATGACAAGTTTACCTCAGACTACAGTGATGTAAAGCGAATGATGCCACATGAAGCATGCGAAATCCTAATGGGACTAGCGGGCACACTTTATACGTTAGAAATGGTCCGTTTATTCCTTAAAAATATTGCGGCCTATCCGACGGGGGTATCTGTACGACTGAATACCCAGGAAATTGGGGTGGTTGTCGATCAGAATTTAGGCATGCCAACTAGGCCTGTTGTACGAGTTTTTGATGAATCAGACATTGGGTCATACGTAGTGAAAGAATATGACATGGTGCAAAAGCGTACGATTTTTATTCAGGAAGTTTTAAACTGATCACAGTGGAGGGTTTAAGAGTATGATACAGATTTATTCCGAAACAGCTCACTTTATTTTTGATGCTTTACAGAAAAAGTTTCCTGATGCTCACTGTGAACTCGACTATAACACGCCCTTTGAACTCTTGATTGCCACAATATTATCCGCTCAATGCACTGATGAGCGAGTAAATCTTGTCACGGCTTCCCTGTTTGCGGAAGCGAATACACCTGAAGCAATTATCACCTTGGGACCAATAGAACTTGAAAACAAAATTCGCTCCCTTGGCTTATTCCATAATAAGGCTAAAAACATTCTTCTGGCTTGCAAGGTACTCGTTGAAGATTTCGAGGGACAGGTACCTGAGGATATAGATTCGTTAAGAAAACTTCCAGGTGTAGGGCGTAAGACAGCTAATGTAGTTGTCAGTAATGCGTTTGGTATTCCAGCACTGGCAGTTGATACCCATGTTTTTCGTGTCGCTCATCGTTTAGGCATCGCTCAGGGGAAAACACCAGAAAAAGTTGAAGAAGAACTGATGTATATTTTTCCCCGAGAACGATGGTCGCTAGTTCATCATCTTTTGATCTTTCATGGCAGGCGAATCTGTATTGCTCGGAAACCGCTTTGTGAGGAGTGTCCGCTTACTAGCGTTTGTCAGGTGTACCAGAGTCAGGCATTTGAAGAGTATAGAATAGGCAATACTATCAGAAAATAGAGAGGTTGATCATTTTGAAATACATTCGCTTTAGGAACCGTAATAACGAGATTGGGTATGGCTTTATTGACGGGGAGAAGGTAAGGCTTCTAGACAAAAACTTCCTTGACCCCGAAAGCAAACCAACTCATACATGGTTATCCTTGGCTGAAGTCACCTTGCTCGCCCCCGTAGAACCGAGTAAAGTGGTCTGTGTCGGGCTTAATTATATTAAACACATTCAAGAAATGAAGCATTCATTACCTGAAGATCCAGTCATTTTCATGAAGGCATCAACCAGTATTATTGGTTCAAATATGGAGATCACCTATCCCAAGCTTAGTCAGCGAGTGGACTATGAGGCAGAGCTCGCTGTGATTATAGGAAGTACCATCAAAGATGTCTCTGAAGCTGAAGCCGCAAAAGCTATTTTTGGGTATACGTGTGCTAATGACGTAACGGCAAGGGATTTGCAAAAGAAAGATGGCCAATGGACCCGTGGAAAATCTTTTGATACGTTTTGCCCGATCGGTCCTTGGGTTGTAACTGATATCGATCCGAGTCAGTTAGATATTCAACTGTTGCTCAATGGTCAAGTTAAACAGTCTTCTAACACCCAGTTTTTCATTAACTCAGTGCCTAAGCTTGTAAGCTTTATCTCCCAAGTCATGACACTAATCCCCGGAGATATCGTGTTGACCGGCACGCCGGAAGGTGTCGGCCCGATGCAAGTGGGTGATGAGGTTATCGTCAAGATTCAAAACATCGGGGAATTACGCAATACTTTAAAGTGAATTCGTAAATACTTGTATTTTTTTGGGGGTATACATATGATTCGCATTGGACATAACCCGAACACTAATATGTTGCCGATGTTCTATTTTCTCTCCAGAGAACATCCTTTACTGGAGTCGATTACGGCGGAACCTACGGGGCATAATGCTATGCTAGCCGATGGACGGCTTGATATCGCCCCAATTAGTGCCTTTTCCTATGGAGAACATTGGCAGGATTATGCGATTTTGCCTAACCTTTCTGTCTCCACGAAAGGGCGGGTAGGGTCAATTCTTTTATTCTCCAAAGTTCCTTTGCAGGATTTAGATGGTTTGACCGTTGCTTTGACAGACACCTCAGCAACGTCTGTCAATCTGACTAAGATATTGCTCCATCATTACTATGGAGTAACTCCTCAGTATTTGACCATGTCCTCAGATCTTCAGGGGATGTTTGCCAAGGCAGACGCAGCACTCCTGATTGCAGATGCTGCCATTCAAGCAGCCCTTAATAATCCGGATTGTTATATCTATGATCTAGGCGAAGAATGGCTTCATCACACTGGTTGCTCAATGACTTATGCTGTGTGGGCTTTCCCCAAAAGGTTGATTTCTGAGCAGGAGGAAGAACTAAAGATCGTATATCACTTGCTCCTGGATGCTAAGGCTAAGGCCTTGGACAACATGGGGGACCTCGTTATGACGTGTCAAACCATGCTCGGAGGATCTTTGGATTTCTGGAGGGATTATTTTGCTCAGTTTTGTTATGGTTTAGATCAGACTCTGATCTCAGGGCTAAAGAAATACTTGGATTTGTGTTACGAATTAAATTTGTTGTCAAGTCGTCCTATTTTCGAGTTTTGGCCGAAGGAGTAACACATGGGATATTGGGTATACCTGGCGCTATGTGGCAACAATACGATCTACACAGGCGCAACGACGGACCTTATACGGAGGGTGCATGAACATAACCATGGATCTTCAGGCCGTGGGGCAAAATATACAACCGCGCATCGTCCGGTTTCGTTGGTACAAGCTTGGGAAGTAGGCACCTGGAGCGATGCCCTTCGCTTAGAACATGCTATAAAACGATGTGTTCGAAAGGAAAAGGATCAACTGATCAAGGAACCAGAGCAAATTTACCAACTTGCAGAACGGTGTAAGTTTTTGTTCTCGATTTCACAGGCTTCTCTAGAATTACTGAAACAGACGGATAAACCTGACCAGGTTGGAGGGGGGTGAAAACAGTGCCATTCGTACAAGTTGAGTTATTGGAAGGCCGTACAGTCGAACAGAAAAGATTACTCGTAGAGAAAGTCACTCAGGCTATTGTGGAATCCATCGGGGCGCCTGCTGAAAAAGTGACGATTATTATCCGTGATATGCCTAAGGAAAATTACGCCAGTGCAGGAACACTCGCCTGCGACAAATAGTTCTATGAAGAGGATCCCTTAAATACAAAGCGCGAAGAGAAAATCTCTCTTCGCACTTTGCATTTAAGGGTAAAACAATTTTTAAATATCGCAGGCACACCCACCAGAAAATTCTCTCAAAATCGAGTTAAAGGGCACGGCGGAAATGTCCAATGGATTAAAAAATGAGAGAAGGGTTAAGAGATGAACGGCTGTTTTATAATGAGGACACTCAGGTGTAATGGAGAGCAATAAATGTTCAGCATAGGGACGGAGTGCATTAAGTTCATACAATAGACTAGAGTTAAACATCACATCGGCTTCTTCCTGATAAGGAAAGATACTATTATTTTCCCCCCGACGAACACTTTCCCATTGTGCTAGAGTCTGCTCAGGCTTAATCCCGCGGAATTTATCGTCTCTCACAAGTCGGCGAATGAGTCGAACATCTGTCGTGGGGACCCGATTATAGTCATCAATATTAAGTTGGGCAAGGGCGCTAACATAAATCTTAAACATTTGGTTGCGATCTAGTGAAGGTACCAAACAGGGATTTAGGGCATGTATACCTTCCACAACAAGGATCTCGTCGGGACATAGGTTCATCCATATACCAGTCGGGGATCGCCTGCCGTTTACAAAATCAAAGACTGGTGTTTCAATTTCTGCTCCTCTAATTAGTGCGCTTAAATGAGTTGCCAGCAGGGGCAAATCAAGGGCTCCTAACGACTCAAAATCGTATTGTCCAGAGGCGTCGAGAGGAGTTTCTTCGCGCGCTAGGAAGTAATTATCGAGAGATAGGGCAATTGGGCGTAAACCACTGACGCGTAGTTGAGTTGACAATCGTTGGGCAAACGTCGTTTTGCCTGAGGAAGAGGGTCCGGATATAAGGATGACACGAACATTAGATCGATGCTCAAAGATACGGTCAGCAATCGAAGATATTTTCTTTTCGTGTAAGGCTTCCGCCAAATAGATTAACTCCTGCGAAGACTTTGCAGTAATAATCGCATTTACATCTTGAACTTTAGAAAGATGTAAATTTTCTAACCAACGTTGGGTTTCGGAAAAAGTTGAAGAGAGCTTTTCTGGAGGAACAAATGGAGAAAGCATCTCAGGTTGATTAGCGTTGGGAAAGAGTAAAATAAAACCAGGTGCAAAATGGATAAGCTTAAAGAATTTCAAGGATCCTGATCGCTCAAGCGGGGGATAGATCGTATTAATTTCATGTTTGTCTATCTGACAGTGATATAAATGATCTTTTCTAGTCTCATAGGAGATGGCTTGATCAGCAAGAACCCAGTTTCGTAAATGATCCTCAATTTTCTGGACTTCTCTCGAAGAAAGTAGCGAGTCATCTAGTTCACAATAGACACCGTCTAGGATAGAGTGAGCAATTTTGAGTTGTTCGTTCGGAAAAATATTTTTCACGACCCCTATGAGTCCAAGAATCAGACTCTGGCGATATCTTCGGATTGTATATTCTGACATATCTGGTCCGCCTTTCGAATTTTATAGGAGTATCTACATGATATTCAACAAAAGATTTATACTTTCCTCTAATTTGTTTGCAATTTAGGTTGAAATCATGAATACCATGAAGACAACTGTCTTTATAGGGAGGATAATTGTCTATGATGGCGAATATACAGCGGATAGCTTATAATGAAATTGATAGAGAGAATGTCTAGGAGGTAGTAGCAATTGTACGAAAGCACACGGGGTAATCTTTCCGGCCAGAGGGCATCGCAAGCAATTACATTAGGAATGGTACCAAGCGGGGGGCTCTTTGTTCCTTCAATCATTCCCACTTTAAATTGGCAAGACCTTAAGGAGTTATCATATCGTGACGTTGCCAAGCGTGTCATGACCCCATATTTACCCGATTTCGACGAGTCCGCCCTGGCAAAAATTGTCAACGTATATTCAGATGGAACGTTCGACGGGTCTAACCCGGCACCTCTGGTTTCTGTGGGGGATTTTGGAGTCTTGGAACTTTGGCACGGGCCCACGGCTGCGTTTAAAGATATGGCGTTGCAAGTGTTGCCTGACCTATTGAAAGTTAGCCTTAAACTGTTTAGCCGCGATGAAGACGTCTTAATTCTTGTGGCAACCTCCGGTGATACAGGAAAGGCCGCGCTGGAAGGGTTCAAAAATAGAGAAGGCATGCATATTGTTGTCTTTTACCCTGAGGGTGGCGTGAGCCCTGTTCAGGAACGTCAGATGACAACCACCGAAGGAAGGAATACCCATGTTGTTGCGGTAAAGGGAAACTTTGATCAGTGCCAGACAGCCGTGAAACATATTTTCGCTTCAGAAGCTTTGAAGGCGCAATTACAAGAGAAAAAGTTAATCTTTTCGTCGGCTAATTCTATCAACTGGGGACGACTTTTGCCTCAAATTGTGTATTATTTCTGGGCATACTTACAGGCGGTAAAACAAGGGAAAGTCGCCTCTGGGGAGGCTATAAATGTAGTGGTTCCTACGGGAAACTTCGGAAATATTCAAGCTGCCTATTATGCAAAGCGTATGGGGCTCCCAATTGGC
>DATMYU010000230.1:0-2001 GCA_035560775.1 Desulfosporosinus sp. | reverse complement strand
GGAGAGTGTAGGTGTTATGAAAAAGAAGTTTTTGAAAATTACAGGTATTATGGTTCTATTTATGGCGTTGGTCAGCTTTTGGGGATACAATAAATATTTTAAGCCTGACCAGGAAATCCAACAACAACTTAATAACCAGTTTGGGGCAGGATTTTTTAATTCGTTTAATGATGAACAAGTATTAAACAATTCTGCAGTGAATAATGTAAAATCAGTTGACGATTTAGTAAAGACTGATATAACTCCAACTTCTGTGAATGAAACTACTGCTGGAAAACGGATTACGCTAGATGAGATTAATAACCAGTATAAGTCTCAGTTTAGTCATTTGCAGAGTGTGGCCATGAGTCGTTTAGATACCTTGTATTCATCGGCGGCTCAGGAGTATAAGCAGAGCAGTAAAGCTGGCACATTGAACCGTTCGGCGCTGGTCCAAAAATATATTCAAGCTGGAACCATACTTGAAGCTAACTTGAACAGTCAATTTTATAGTACATTAAATGCGATGCAGGCAGAACTGATTGCAAATAATCTTCCCACCGATCTTGTAGGAGTATATAAGAACGAATATGAAAAAGCTAAGTCGTATAAGCGATCACAGCTATTGGCCAAAGTCCGCCAATAAATAGTACTAAACTACAGAATTAAAAGGAGTGAAAATTGTGAAAAAATGGTTGATTCCAGTGGGTATAATTGCTCTTCTAGTAGTGATGCTGATCTCTGGGTATAATAGTCTGGTCAAGAACTCAGAAGGTGTCAATGGAAGCTGGAGTCAGGTTCAAAACCAGTTGCAGCGCAGAGCAGATTTGATTCCTAATTTGGTGGAGACCGTGAAAGGATATGCTGCACAGGAGAAAGATGTTTTCACTGAGGTTGCTGAAGCGAGAGCAAAATTAGCGGGTGCCACAACTGTGGGAGATGCAGCTAGTGCTGATCAGGCAGTAACCGGCTCGCTAGGAAGATTATTAGCCATATCCGAAAGCTATCCGCAGCTCAAATCGGATGCCAACTTTCGTGCCTTACAAGATGAGCTGGCCGGTACAGAAAACCGTATCGCTACCGCTCGAATGGACTACAACAATTCTGTTAAGAGCTATAACGCCAAAATCAAGACGTTTCCCACATTAATTTATGCCAGAATCTTGGGCTTTGGGCAAAGAGATTACTTCATACCCAATGCTAATGTAAACAATGTTCCGGCCGTTGACTTTTCAAAGTAACGATGGTTTACGAAGGGAATGAAGCCTAATGAAGAGGATACCCCTTCTTGCGGTGATAGTTTTGTTATTGCTCTCCATTGCATCCCCCTTACGGGCAGCGAACCTTCCCATCCCTAAACCGAGCAGCGAGTTTTTCGTTTTAGATCAGGCCAATGTTCTGGACCAAACTACAGAAGAAATGATTGTTCGAACGTCTGCCGCGCTGGCGCAAAAGACGAAAGCACAGATCGTAGTCGTCACGGTAAATAGTCTGAACGGAACATCACCTACGGAATATGCTTTATCTATCCTCAGGGGATGGGGAATTGGAGATAAAACGTTGAACAATGGGTTGCTCGTTCTGGTGTCTCCGACGGATCGAATCGCTCGGATTGAGGTCGGTTACGGGCTGGAAGGACCCCTGCCGGATGCCAAGACGGGCCAGATTCAGGATGAGTATATGCTGCCTTATTTTCAAAAGAATGACTATAACCAGGGAATCCTGAATGGATACAATGCCTTAGCCCAGGTAGTGGCTAAGGAGTATCAAGTAACGTTAGAGATCAATTCGCCACAAGGGCTACCTGCTTCATCCTCATCTGCATCAAATATGCCCCTGCCAACCTGGGCTATCGTTCTTATTGTTATCCTGATCCTCGTGTTGGTTTATGTTGATCAGCGCTTCGCTAATGGTTTCTTCCTCGGCTTAATTTTGGGAATGTTACTTCGGGGAAGAGGCGGTGGTGGAGGAGGCCGTGGAGGCGGCGGTGGATTTGGTGGCGGCGGTGGTTCAGGTGGAGGA
>DATMYU010000229.1:0-4300 GCA_035560775.1 Desulfosporosinus sp. | reverse complement strand
CTTATATAACTGCTCATATTCTAAAATCTCATATTTATCCCGCTTAATAGGGAACACTTCCAAAATAGAAAACTGGAAGTAATTACAATAATCAGCATCGGCGGTAATGAGCTCTATAAGGCGCTTATTGCCGCCATGTTTTGTTTGAGCATAATTATTCCAACGTCCCCAAATGCCGCCCTGCTCGCCGCTAGCCGAGCCAACGTAGTGCTTGCCGGTCTTAGTATCAGTAATTAGATATACGCCTGCAACCGCTGACAATCGCTCCTGCCATTCCTTGTGTTCGCGAGCATGTGTTACGATATGATTTAGGCTTTGATAGCTCAGTACGACCTTGTCATAGCTCGTGAATACAATTTCTGAAATTTTTGGCAATATGTATAGTATTTCTTTTTCCGTGGTGCCGTTTTGACACCAGTTAATCGCGCCCTTGCCCCAATCAATTACAAGGCGGTCAATCATATCTGCCAGTATATCTGTTTTCTGCATGTTCCAAATCACATGGTCATCAATATGCTCTTCCTCGTCTCCTACAAAATAGTCTATAGGAATAAGACCATAGTCAAACGGGGTATATCCAAATACTTTATAGCATCCAAGGTACTTTCCGTTTGTTCCTTCGGTCCCTAAAAAGCTCAATATCCAATCGCAATCTTTAAAACGGTTCATGGTTTGGATACTCTGATAAAAATCAATATTTCCGCGAGTGAAGTTTTCAAAAACGACCTCGTTGCTAATATTGTGTCTAACTAACTTAGTGCGTCGCATGTCAATGCCTTTATTGACAATCAACTCTTGAAGCAACATAGACTATACCCCTTTCAATTTTTGCATTATGCTCTCATCATAATATTGGACTCAATCAAAATCAAGACGATGCACATAAATTTTAGAGTGCAAAAACAAGGTGTATATGGCATTTCATCTAAGCACTATAATTTTAGGTGTGGAGGTGTATGCCTGTGTTTAAAGTTAGCAAGCCCGAAATGGTTAATAAGACATTCCGAATGCCGATAGAGCTGGTAGATGAACTTAGCAGGGTAGCGCAGGATAAAAAAGTTTCAATCAACCAGCTGGTCATACAGTGTTGCGAGTATGCACTTGATAATCTGCCCGATAACAGCAAGGAAGAAAAATAACGGCTATGACAGAGATGAATGTCATAGCCGTTATTTTTTTACGGTGGCTAGGTAAAAAGGTTATTTAGGCTTAAAGGCCGATTTACCACCTAAATAACCTTTATACCGCCACTTTCTATATCATTATCAAAATATAGCGGGTTCAAAATGTATACGCTGCCTTTGGGCCTGCCACCTGTCGGAGAGGGGTCAAACTGCTCCTTAATATAACCGAGCTCAATAAGCAACGACAGAGCAGGGGATACATCCTCAGTTTTTGAAAAATACTTACCTCTGCATAAACGAAATATCTGATACCTCGTAAGCATTCGTAGCTGCTGCTGCGTAAGCTTTCGAAGTATGTATTTTGCGCCCTGCAACGGTTTATCTGCTCCCATTAGAGAAAAAGCATATTTTGCGTGTTCAAGGAAGTACTTGGATATCTTAATGGCTTTTTTAATTGTTTTTTCATCAATTAATGTCTTAGCTGAGGCATCCCTATACTCTGCACAATGTATTACTCCAGCTATTCTGAGCATTGTCCCATGAAGCTTTTCACCCCAACCTCTGGTATTATCAAGATCATTGACAAGTTGAGGTTCAATCCAATTAAAAAACTGGTCAGACAGCATAAACGCTTCTTTGCTCAACCGCAGTAAAGCAGTAGCGCCATTTGGAGGAAGAGGGATATTCAAGAGTTCAAGGATAATCATATTGTACGCCTCTTTTAGCCCTGTAGGAATATTGGGCGTTTCATATTTCCTTGTTCCTATTTTTGATGTGGGTTTGCAATACATGATGCGAGCGGTTAATCCTCTATCTGAAAAGACCACATTGCTTAGCAAACCGTCTAGCACATTTTCCTGAGCAGATATCAACATAGTTAAGGCGGGATGGGAAATGGTTTCACTTTCCCGACCCTCACGGTCTACTCTAATATAGTCACCCGTATAGGCTTTGAGCAAGGTGTCGATAGATACCATGCTAGAGTACCGCCCACTTAACGTGTCAAAGAGCCCACCTTCGGTAGAAATAATTGTGAGAACTCCGTTATTGTTTGCCAACATTGTTGTCAATACTTCCGGCGTTGCATCGTCAGCTATAAAACGGAGTAACTTCATCTTGGTTCGTTCCAGTTCTTTACGTTCTACCCTTAATTCACTAGCTTTTTCATATTCCCCCTTTTTCTCATGTTTTTTAATTTCCAAGTCCAAAATGTTCAAGCGGGCTTCCTGCTGGGCAATAGTTAATAGCCGACGGCTATTTTCCTTCTCTTCATATGCATAGATAGGTTTAGTCATCATGCGCACAATGGCGCTTTTGCGTTCTCCAGACCTTGCAATAAGAAGAATATACAAATTGAGCTGTTCATGATGATCGTCTTTTCCCACGATTTCAAACTTACCTTGCACGGACGAGGCTATAAGCGCAAGGGCACAAACAGCCGCCATGTCTACGGCAGTTTCGGTATTATCTGCAATTGCCTGTACAAAATCTCCAATCGGCTTTGGCAGACAATTTACTGGAAAGGATGGCAGGCGAACATCTTCAAGCGGAGTAGGCGGTGCCCATTTTTCTTCGGGACGTTCAAGCCCGCAAAGCTCATACTTAAACTTGTCAATGGCTTGTCCCACCGTTAGCCCGTCAGCATGTATAAGATAATCAATAATGCTTCCGCCCACTCTTCCATTGCTTGAAAAGCAGTACCAACTGTTCGTATCCTGATTATAGGCCAAGTCATTTTTATGCCCACAGATTTCGCAATTCTCGAAAACCGCCCATTTTGAAGACGGGTGATAATTGCCGTTGCGTTCTTCCATATATCCCAACAAGTCAAAATTTCGTTTTAATTCATCAAGCTCATGGTCGGAGTTTTCTTTGTCATTGTGTTTTGCGAAAGCTGGGGCTTTAGGTGGCGTCGGGGGAGTATATAATCGTAAAATATCTTCAAATGTAATCCGTGCTTCCTCATCACAGATTTTGACGGTTTTGTTGGTGCCAAAAAATAACCTGTCTGCGTTCGCGCATGCGACGTCGCTTTGCGGGAAAAGCGAGATTAGCGAGTCCATAATGATTTGACGTTGAAACTCTTCCGTAATAATCTTATTCATTACGAAAGCAAATCTGAATTTTGGCTTTTCCTTGCTATGACTGAATGTGTAATAGTAAAAAACGGGTGGCAAGCTATATTTAGTACATATTTCGAGAGCTTGTTTTGCTGTTAGAATAGGGGTATCTTCCCGTCCGTTATCAATGTCAACCATGAAAAGTTGTTGTTCTTGCCAATCAGAGGCTGAGGTACCGCCCATAACGGCGGGGCTGATAGTATGTCCATTTCCTATTTTCTGTGTAAGGTCTGATATAGATACCCTGACTGATGTTGACCTCCCCTGTAATCGCTTTTTGATACCACCGATCTCACTCCCAACGGGCTTTACCTCAAACGCCCGTTCATCAATGTGCAGCCTAATCATTGTTGTCCTCGCTTTCTTCCTCTTCCAAATATTTTTGATACTCTTCCGGGTGTGATTGAACGTAGGCGGCAATATCATTGAAGATAGCCCGTGCGAAAATTTTTGCATGGGCTTCATCTATTTGGACTTTATCCTGCTCCACATTCATCACCTCGTTTGTTCAAGCCCCCATTACTTTCTAGATGCTCTTTACATTCTCTAAAAGATGAGGTACAATACGGTAAACAGTAGTAATGATTCATAAATTCTGTTTACGATATTACGATACCATGAAATATCCCTCTTGTTACAAATGTGCAGCAAGAGGGAAAGAGTACAAGAGCAAAGACCGAAAATCCTGTTTACAGAAATATTTGGAGGAAGTATGGAGAACGGTGGCATTTGGATTAGAAGAATCAATGCTTTATTAGAAAAGCAGAACAAGATACAGAAAGATTTGGCGGAAGGAATAAATAGTTCTCCTTCAACGATTTCGGCATGGCTAAATGAAGAAAAACCCCAGGAACCCAAAGTAATAGGGTTCAACGCAGTTGCAAATTATCTTGGTGTATCAATGGATTACTTATTTGGTGCCGATGAATGCGAAACGCCAGAAAAGGAAGAAATCCATAAGATGACGGGACTATCCAATAAAGCGATAGACCAATTAATACAAGCATGCCCCGGTGATGTTGTAGCAGAAAAAAAGATAGCCATATGTAATTATCT
>DATMYU010000228.1:0-2560 GCA_035560775.1 Desulfosporosinus sp. | reverse complement strand
AACTAGTAAGTGGATCTACTTCAATGTTCAAGAAAATGCCACTGCTAGCTGAATTTTGATAAAAATTCTTAACCGCTTGATGTAAGAACGCCCTGAGCAGATCCAAACGCCTCCCTTTGACCGATATTTGCCATCGCCATTGGTTCTTGAGCCTGGCTAAGACAGCCGGTGCGGGCCCTAGAATATCCAATTCATTATTTCCAAATTTAGGGTCTTCCATTCCTCGCAGCAAACACCCTCCCAAATCATGGGCCCCTTTAATGACCCGCTCCTCTTTTTCATGGAGCAACAGGACACGAACGATATGGGTATACGGGGGATACTTTCGTTCTCTACGATAGCGAATCTCTTCCCAGAAAAAACCCTGGAAATCATGTTGGGCTGCCCTCAAAATAGCGGCATCTGTCGGAGAATAGGTCTGGATCACAACTTCACCCGGTTTAATGCTCCTACCCGCTCGACCTGCCACCTGGGTTAAAAGTTGAAACGTCCGTTCTCTAGCCCGAAAATCCGGCATATTGAGCATTTGGTCTGCAGCAATGACCCCAACCAACGTAACATTTGGAAAGTCCAGTCCTTTAGCCATCATCTGCGTCCCTACTAAGATGGAAGCTTCTTGGCGACGAAAACTTTCCAAAATCGTGCGATGTCCTTCTCCAGAACGTGTTGTATCAAAGTCTAAGCGCAATATGGGAACCTCCGGTAATAGGCCCTGCAACTCCTCCTCTACACGCTGGGTACCCTGCCCAAAAAACCGAATATATCGACTAGCACATTTCGGGCAGGATAGAGGAGGAAGTTCTTTGTGATTACAATAGTGGCAACGCATGGCCTGCCCTTGAGTGTGATAGGTCAGAGCTATATCGCAATTGGGGCAACTGACTACATAACCACATTCCCTGCAAACTACAAACGTAGAATACCCTCTGCGATTGAGAAACAGCATTGTTTGCTCGCCTCGGTCTAGTCTTTCCCGCAATTTTTGTTGAAGCAGCAGGGAAAACATACTCCGGTTTCCCGTTAAAAGTTCCTCTCGCATATCCACGATTTCAACAGGAGGCAGAACACTCTCCCCAATTCGCTTTGTCATTGTCAGCAAACTGATTTTCCCTGATTGAGCTGCAGCATAGGCTTCCAAGGAAGGCGTTGCACTCCCCAGCAAAACAACCCCCCCCCGCTGTTCCATCCGCTTACGAGCGACATCTCGCGCGTGGTATTTTGGATTCTCATCTTGTTTATACGCGCCATCATGTTCCTCGTCCAAAATAATGAGCCGCAAATTTACTAGCGGCGCAAATACTGCTGAACGAGCTCCTATGACGATCCGCTTAAGACCCGCCAAAATCTCTTCCCAGGCTTGCATTTTCTCCTTTGGTCGTAAACCAGAGTGCAAAATAATCACTTGTTCACCAAAAAGGGTTTCAAAATAACGAGCGACTTGGGTCGTCAGAGAAATCTCCGGTACAAGAAGAATGGCATCTCCGCCTTGAGCTACTACTTGCCTGATGAGTTCACGATAAACGTCCGTTTTCCCACTGCCCGTCACGCCATGCAATAAAACGGTTTGCGGTGAACTCTCAGCTAAGCAAGCCAAAACGCTTCTCACTGCTGCAGTTTGCTGCTCAGTCAATTCATAAGTTCTACCCGAAGACACGTTATTTTCATTGGCCCCGTTTTCCTCGCTTAGAACTGCATCCTCGAAAGGCCGTTTCCCAGGAGCAACTTTCTTTAAAACTCCTCCACCAGTCGAAACAAAACGCGCTTCCTTTTTCGCCCAACCTTGTTGAAGGAGTTTGTCAAGTGTTGCCTCCGAGATATCCGCTCGTTTCAAGAAAACTTTAAGAGAAATGGCCTTTTTCCGTGCCCGATTAAGCACCGTGATCGCTCGGTAGGCATCCGAATCTAGCCACTGCAAGGTCTGAACATCCGGATCCTTGATAGATGCCCACAGAATAACCCAATCCTCCACTTTTCCTTTGAGAAGCGGCCAGACAGTATGTAAGCTTTGGGCAACCGAGCAGATGGTCGTTTCTGCTAACCAATGGGCGAGTTCAATCAGATCCGTTGGGACAAGACTCTCCTCATCCACAATCTCTAAAACAGGTTTGAGATTTATTAAGGCCAGCTCCTCCGGCAAATCGTTCGTCACCTTCACAACGAGCCCCTGAACCTTACGATTTTGGAGGGTGACAAGGACTCGCATACCTAACTTAAGATTAAGTTGTTCAGGAATAAGATAATGATAACTTTGGTCCAGGCGCCGATTTGCTACATCAACTAATACCTCGGCATAGCGAAACATATGCGACGCCTCCTTAATTATTTTTTCATACCTATACAGAAAGTATAAGTTTTGGGTGGCATAATTCGGGTGGTATAAGTGCAACTAAGGCCGCCGCCTGCGCCTGCGGCTGACAGAATGACTAATACGTGCGAAGACAGTGTCTTCGGGCGCCAGCCAAGTTTTCTTTATTTACCTATATTTTATCACATTCCGTCCAGCATAAATAATCAAGATTATACGATCTATCTAGAAAGTCCTATCCCTTCTATTGTATAC
>DATMYU010000227.1:0-3165 GCA_035560775.1 Desulfosporosinus sp. | reverse complement strand
GTATGAAAAAGCGGAGAAGGTTTAACTATGAGTAGAAAAAAACCAAGGGTACGATATGAGCTTGACAGCGGGGATATAAAAAGCTTAACAATTGAAGAAATAAAGGTGATACTTCGTGCGGCTGATGAACTTATAGCAACTGGGGGAAGGAGTATGCTAGCAAAGATTCTGAAGGGCTCCAAAGACAAAAAAGTGCTAGAGCATGGACTCAATCAATGTCCGGCGTATGGGTACTATCGGGAATTAAACTTACAGGAAATAACTCATCGGATCGATTGGATGATAAAGAAAAGCTACCTTGAAATAGAATACTCGGATAGGTTTCCAATGCTTGTATTCTCAAAAATAGGCTGGGAAATTGAGCGGGAAACCTATGCAGAGGAATTATTACAAACGTTTGAACGACTTCTGGAAGGGAAAGACTACAGCTTTGTTCAGGAGTTGAAGGACAGGAACAGAGGAATGATTATACTGTTCCTTGAGAAAATCAAACAGACCGGCAATGCTAGATATATACCAATCCTGAAAGTCTGGAAGGAAATTGAATACAAAAAGGTGCAGGCTGAAATTCAGAGGGTCATTGATTATCTGCTGAAAGAGGGAAAAATATTTTAGTTAAGGGTTTGGGTAACAGGTGGTAGCACAAATTTCGTGATCACACAATCTGATCATACTTAAAAAGATAAAAAATCAGACTTGAGAAGATGGTACGAGGGTGGTAACAATGAATCTTAACAACTTTGAAAACTATATCGAGAGAAAGATACTGGCAAGGGGCTACGACTACTACGAGAATAACTATGTAACGTCTGTTGAAGAAACTAAGGAGAATGTCTTTGAGGCAGAGGTTGAAGGCACTGAACTCTACACCGTGGAGGTCGAACTTGATGATCAGGTAAACATAATCGATACCGTTTGCGATTGTCCCTATGACATGGGCGACTATTGCAAGCATCAGGTAGCAGTATTTCTTGCGGTACGGGATATGAAAAACAATCTATCCAAGGGGAATAACCAAATATCCAAAAATAGTAGGGATTCAGAATCCGTGCTTAAATCCCCGGTTCCCAAGAAACGAAAAGCGCCTAATATCGAAAAAATACTATCAGACAGAACTAAAGATGAACTGGTTGAATTTTTGCTGGATATTGTCTCTGAATATGAAGAAATAAAGCAGCGTATTGAACTAAATTTTGATAATGGAAATGATGAGGATGAACTATCCAAGTCTATTGCGCTGATTCGTACCTTTATAAGGAACAATTCCGACAGACATGGATTTGTAGCTTACGGAGATGCCGATGAAGCTGTCAAGGGTGCGGATCTGGTGCTGGAAAAGGCCCATTTTGCTTTAGAGCATAATAAGACTGTGCATGCTTTACAGCTTATCCTTTGCGTAATCCATGAGATGATGGATTTACTTCAAGGTGCAGATGATTCTGATGGTGTAATCGGTGGAGTAATTGAGGAAAGCTTAGCTTTTATTGATGAAATGAGTGTGAATGAAGAGCTAAAACCAATTCATAAAGAAACCATGTTTAATAAGCTGATCGAAGAAGCATCTAATAGGCGATACGTCGGTTGGACTGATTGGAGAATAGATCTTCTGGAAAATTGTTCGGAGCTTGCAGACACTTCGGATTTACGAAGCAAATTGGAAAATCATTTAGTCTTAATGATGAAAAATGAAGAAGGAGATTCATGGAGTGTCAATTACTTAGCCGAAAGAGTCAATCTAATCAGATATCATCTGGTTGAAAAACATGACGGGCAGAAGAAGGCACTGGAGTTTATTGAAAATAACCTTCAATACTCCAACTTTAGGGAAATGGCAATCGAATGCGCTATGAACAAAAAGGATTATGACTATGTGATAAAGCTTACCCTTGATGGCGAGGACAAGGATAAAAGCCTGCGTGGACTGGTAAACCAGTGGAAGAAATACCGGCACATAGCTTATAAACTTTCCGGGAAGATTGATGAACAGCGGGGAATGGCAACGGATTTTATTCTGGACGGAAGCTTCGAATATTACGAGGAATTGAAAAACACTTATGCTACAAATGAGTGGCCATCCGTATACCCCAAGATCATTTTTTTATTGGAAAACCAGAAGAAGACTTATCAGGATGTCTACACCCGTATCCTAATAGAAGAAGGGGAAAAACAAAAATTACTTGAGTATGTTCAAAGAAGTCCATCATCGGTCGAGACTTATTACAGGTATCTTATTCCTGAATTCAAGGAAGAGATTTACATATTCTTTCTGCAACATATTGAGCAGAGTGCTGCAAGAGCAAGTAACAGGAAAGATTATCAGAGGGTATGTGCCATTATTCGTAATCTTATAAAAGCTGGTGGGAAAGAACGGGCATCGGAAATCAAACTGAAGCTTTTTAGCAAATATGCAAATAGACCGGCATTTAGGGATGAGTTATCTAGAATATAAATTTGGAATCAATCTGTAAAAAGGAGAATATGCCATGATTTATGAGATACAGTTGCAGACCAAAAGTCGGGACAAAATGCTCGACATAACAGCGCAAGTTGAGAAAATTCTGGCTCGTGAAAACGTTCAAGACGGACTGATCGTAGTGTATTCACCCCATACTACTGCGGGATAACGATCAACGAAAATGCGGATCCGGATGTACAAATAGATATTTTGCGGAGGCTTGATGAGGTTTACCCTCTGGAAGATGACAAAGATCGGCACGTTGAGGGTAATTCTGCCGCTCACTTAAAAGCAAGCACTATAGAGCATCCCAAACAGTTATTATTCATAAAGGGAAATTACTTCTTGGCCGCTGGCAGGGTATTTATTTTTGTGAATTTGACGGTCCCCGTATGCGTAGCTGTTTTGTGAAAACCATAAGTTAGACAGGCTAAGTTGCCGACTGCATATCTCTACTTGTTGTCACTCATGGCCAGCGCTACATCAAGCCCTCGTCGTTACATTACTCTGAGAAACGGCAATGTTGCCTGGAAGATTACTGTACCACCGCCAACTATGAAATACATTGACCTAAACGAAGACTCCTTCTCCGATGCTTTATTAGAGGTAACAAAATGATGAAGCGGGTGTCTTTTTTAGATGAAAACTTAGAATTTGAAGAGATATGGGATTGGTTTGACAGTAACAAATTAGGACTTCATCTACTTAAG
>DATMYU010000226.1:0-2713 GCA_035560775.1 Desulfosporosinus sp. | reverse complement strand
TATTAGTTGCGTGCGGACATGATACTCCTTAAGAATACCTTTAAATACCGTGGGCGTTGGTATTTTTACGTATTCTTATAATAGTTTCTGAAAAAACTATAATAGCAACAATCACAAATGGATTCAACTGGGATAAAGTAGCACTTAACAAGGCTTGTTCCGTTACCTGCCTTGTTATATGTGCGTGGCTGTTCCCTGTTGCAACGAGCCCAAAATGGTTCAAATTCGAGCTAGGAGGTAATCTCTACTTGACCAATGAAAGCAAACTCCAAATTATCCCCCTCGGCGGACTAGGGGAAATTGGGAAGAATACAACCGCCATCCGCTATAATAATCAAATCTTGTTAATTGATGCGGGTCTAGCTTTTCCTGACGATGATATGTTGGGGGTTGATCTCGTTATTCCAGATTATACGTACCTCATTGAAAATAAAGATATGATACTGGGAATTCTGATTACCCATGGTCATGAAGATCATATCGGGGGACTACCCTACCTGTTGAGACATTTGAATGTTCCTATTTACGGAACACGTCTAGCTATCGGTTTAATTCAATATAAACTAACTGAAGCCAAATTGGGACAAGTAACCACCCATGTAATTCAGCCTCGGGATACTATTAAACTGGGTTCGTTTACCGTAGACTTTATCAATGGCAGCCATAGCATACCCGGCACTGTCGGTTTAGCCATTCATTCCCCCCTTGGCACTATCGTTCACACTGGAGATTTCAAACTCGATCATACCCCTGTGAGTGGGGGGGTTCTTGATTTACATAAGTTTTCAGAACTTGGAGACAAAGGAGTTCTTTGTCTTATGTCTGATAGTACGAATGTAGAACGACCGGGTTTTACAAAGTCTGAGCGATACGTCGGAGAAAATATTGACAAGGCCTTTGCAGACTCTAAGGGGCGAGTTATCTTCGCCAGTTTTGCTTCCAATGTCAATCGACTTCAGCAAGCGATATCCTCTGCCTTCAAATACCATCGTAAGGTTGCTACCGTAGGCCGAAGCATGATCAATGTTGTTAGCATAGCTTCTGATCTTGGGTATCTAGATATCCCCGAGGACACGCTCATTGATGTGGATGAGGCCATGCGCTTACCAGCTAATGAGGTATGCATCCTAACAACAGGCAGCCAAGGCGAGCCGATGGCTGCACTTACCCGTATGGCAATGCATAATCATCGTCAAATTTCCATTTATCCAGGTGATACGGTGATTCTTTCTGCTTCTCCCATCCCTGGAAATGAAAAAGCAGTCTCGCGGAATATTGATCAGCTCTTTAAATTAGGGGCTAAGGTCATCTATGAATCCATTTCGGGGATGCACGTTTCTGGTCACGCCAGCCAAGAAGAGCTTAAACTAATGCTCACCATGGTAAAGCCCAAGTACTTTATTCCGGTCCATGGGGAAGTTCGCATGCTCATGAAACATGCTGAACTAGCTGAGCAAGTGGGAATTCCACGGGAAAATATTTTCGTGGCCGAGATTGGCAATGTGATAGAGTTTACACGCCATGGAGCAAAGTTCGTTAACAACGTGATTGCCGGGCGAGTCTTCATCGATGGTTTGGGAGTTGGGGATATCGGAAATAGCGTTATGAAAGACCGAACTCTCCTATCTCAAGATGGAATTCTTATCATCATTTTAGCGCTCAATGGCTCAACAAAAGCCATTGTAACGGGCCCAGATGTTGTCACCCGGGGATTTGTCTATGTTCGAGAGTCCAACCTAATGCTTGATCAGGTAAAAACGATCACTCGGCAAACCATAACCCGCAGTCTCCAGGATGGCATCCCTGAAACCTCCATTTTACAAAATCGCGTTAGGGATGCTGTGAGCAGACATCTTTATGATAAGACGAAGAGACGCCCTATGGTTATTCCGATTTTTCAAGAAGTATAATTGTCAAACGCATTAACCCCCTAAGAATATTTATTCTTAGGGGGTTAATGCGTTTTCAAGTACTTTGTAACAAATGAACGACTAGAAAAACTCCGACAGAAACAACTGAGAGGGTGAGTAGGATGTTGAGTGCAGCTGACGGTTGATAAGTATCATTGTCTATTTGTCTCTCAACCTTCTTATACCGGATAAAGGCAAGCACGCACATTAATGCCCCGAGACCGACAAGAAAAATTCCGGCGATCGACGTAGACCCACTTGAAGGGGGCAGGGCATTTCCCATATTTGATTTTGTTAATATGTAGGACATTTGTTTGACGAATAGCGCAAACCTTTCCAGAACAAATCCGAAGGCCATTATTCCAATGCATGTTCTTATCCAGGCAAGAAATGTCCGTTCATTGGCCATGTGAACACGACGGTTGCCCACGCTTGCCGGTTTTTTGTGTTCCGTTATTTCTACCATGTAGTGGCTACCTCCTCATGCAAATAACTGATATACGTTCCGGTCACCTTTCCATCTCCTATCTTAAACAAGAATTCTTACTTGCATTTTAGCATGTCTGGTATTAAATAAAAGGGTATTTTCCCAACAGGTAAACTCTTAACAGGCTTAACATATTCCTTTTTGCAGATGTGGTCGATTTATTCGGTCTAAAATGGGTAAGTATTATTTCGGTCTTCATACCGTTTTAATGGATTTAATAGATGGTCATGCCTTAATCTCTCCAATGTGGAATTTGAGAAATTGGGAATCTTAACTCCTGTAAAATAAACCTCAATTCATCTTGATAATGATAATC
>DATMYU010000225.1:0-7303 GCA_035560775.1 Desulfosporosinus sp. | reverse complement strand
CTCCCATAGTTTCTAGCAGATCGAAGGAACTACTTGGAACATATAGGACAAAAATAGTTTGGCCGGTGACTGTTATAGTATTTTCCTTTGCACAAGCATACGGAAAAAGAGACGAATGAGCTCTATAAGGATGGGTCAAGTTTTTCAAATATAGTGTTGACATATTCAAATGAAATGCATATAATTATACCAAATCATACAAGGTGGAAAATTAAAAGGACAAAACGATACATACTGGAAAAAATAAATTCATTTGCTCTACGAAGGAGGGGTCACAGTTCAAGTAAGATTGGATAAAGAGAGAAAGCCTTCCCTAGAGAGAGCAGCAATACTGTTAGCTCTGACTGAAACAAGAGAAGAAGAAGAAGAACTTAGGAAATCTCTCAGTGAATTATTTGACATACGTTGTGCTGTGACTGGACTTGGAGGAACAGTAGCGAATCTTCGAAATACGGGAAAACTAACGAATACAGTTATGTCGACAGCGTTTAACACGGGTATCATACCAAAGGAAGCCCGAATGATTCACGCCCTTATTCATGCAACCTCGGAAGCTAGCAACAGCGTTTTCACTCATACCAATAGCAATGCTAGTCTGGCTCTGAAAATTGGCTTAACAACAAACTTCAAATGGCTTGCTGTAGCAATTTATGGCCGTTCTTCCCTTCACCCGCTATTGGAACACGCTCGGATAGGATTGGGAGTTATGCATCTTTAGTTAGAGTTTCATTGAGTGGTTCGTCAAATGATAGAGTGATAGAGTGATATGTAAAAATAGTATAATTTCATAACTGGGCATCGAATCAGTAGATGATTCGTAGTGTAAGAGTGTTTAAGTGAGCCTTTAATTTTTAGAATTAAGGGCTCACTTTGTTTTTCTTTAGATTGATTAAGGGAGGTGATGCGATGTCGCTTAATATTGATGATGGAGGCAATGGCAAGGGTAGAGGTAAAGAGCGGCTTTAGTTATAAATGACTTGAGCATATGAAGGCCGATCAAACTAATGTTAAATTTATGAGTACATGAAAGGAGTTTGCGAAATAGTATGATTTTTGTTGATGAGTGATAGAGCGATTAAGCGATGAGTGATTAAGTGATTAAGCGATGAGTGATTAAGCGATTAAGTGATTGAGTGTAATATGGGGAAGTTTAATAAACTAACCCTTTGGGATTTGTACAATTTCATAACAGGGCATCGAATCAATAGATGATTCGTAGTGGAAAAGTGTTTAAGTGAGCCTTTAATTTTAGAGAATTAAGGACTCACTTTGTTTTTTTCTAAATTGTTTAAGGGAGGTGATGCGATGGCACTTTATATCAGAAAATGGAGGTTATGGCGAGGATAAAGAGCGGCTTGTTGATAAATGACTGGAGGAAATGAAGGCCAATCAATTAAACTAATTTCAAATTAATGGGTGGATGAAAGGAGTTCTTCAAAATGACACGAAAAATTGCTATTTATGGTAAAGGTGGAATTGGAAAATCTACCACACAACAAAACACAGCAGCTGCAATGGTGCATTTTTACGACCAAAAGGTATTCATACATGGATGCGACCCAAAGGCAGATTCAACTCGTCTTATTCTCGGCGGGATGAATCAACAAACTCTGATGGATGTACTACGTGATGAAGGTGAGTCAAAGGTCACCATTGAAAGAGTTGTGAAAACAGGGTTCGGAGGAATTCGTTGCGTTGAGTCAGGTGGTCCTGAACCAGGAGTCGGATGTGCAGGTCGTGGTGTAATCACAGCAATTGATCTTATGGAAAAGAATGGAGCATATACATCGGATTTAGACTTTGTGTTTTTTGATGTTCTTGGTGATGTTGTATGCGGTGGATTTGCGATGCCGATCCGTGAGGGTAAAGCTCAGGAAGTTTATATCGTTGCTTCAGGAGAGATGATGGCGGTCTATGCAGCCAATAATATTTGCAAAGGTCTTCTAAAATATGCCAAGCAAAGTGGTGTTCGCCTCGGTGGAATCATTTGCAATAGTCGTAAAGTGGATAAGGAAAAAGAATTTCTGGAAGAGTTTGCGGCTGCCATCGGTACCCAACTGCTTTACTTCGTACCTCGCGATAATATCGTTCAAAGGGCCGAATTTAACAAAAAAACAGTGGTTGAATTTGACCCTACTGAGAACCAAGCCCACGAATATGGAGAACTAGCACGCAAGATTATCGAAAATACGAATTTTGTTATTCCTAAACCAATGACCATGGATGAATTAGAGGCGATGGTTGTTAAATACGGCTTGGCGAATTAAGAGATGATTCTGATTCTGATTCCAGTGTTGAATCTTCAATTGGGATTGTAAAACGTATTGATTAGATTTGTTGAGCACTGGAATCGTTGTTAAATATAAGAATAAGGGGGGCAACAGAGATTATGATTATGATTAAAGCGATTGTTAGACCAGATAAAAAAGACGTGGTTCTTTATGAACTTTCCAAGGCTGGCTTTCATGCTGCTACTGTCGTTGATGTTGTAGGCCGTGGGAAACAAAAAGGTATTACGTTTGGTGACATTATTTATGATGAAATCCCCAAAAGTCTGATTATGTTAGCCATTAATGATGAAGACAAAGAGGATGCGCTTGATGTTATTTTCCGTTACGCTAAGACAGGTGAAGCAGGAGCTTTTGGTGATGGGAAAATAATTATAAGTCCTATCGATGAAGTGTATACCATTTCCAGCAGCGCTGCTGGGCTGTAAAGGAGGTGGCGTAATGAAAGAAATTATAGCCGTAATAAGAATGAATAAGGTCGGTGCCACAAAAAAGGCCCTAATAGAAGTTGGGGCTGCTGGTTTTACGGCATCGAAGGTCATGGGGCGCGGCAAACTGGTAGAAGATAAATCCATCATTGCTGAACGTAGAAAGACCTTATTGGCCTTGGCCCAGAAAGAGGATCAAGCTACGGATAAGCAGATAACCGAATTTTTAGACGGTACCCGTTTATTTCCCCGCAGGATGTTTAACGTTCTGGTTCATGACGAAGATGTGCCCAAGATTATCGCTGCTATCATTGCCGCCAATAAAACAGAGAACAAGGTTGGTGACGGAAAAATCTTTGTGTTGCCGGTGCTTGATGCAGCCAGAGTAAGAACCAAGGAATCTGGAGATGCGGCAATATAGCGGGATGGTGTTCAAGCTATTAAATAAAGGAGGAACAAATTATGCCTTATCACACATTTAAATGCAGTGAGTGTATTCCTGAACGGACAAAGCACGCCGTCATCAAAGGTCCCGGTGAAGATTTGACATCGTGTCTTCCCCTTGGATATCTCAATACCATTCCAGGCACGATTTCGGAACGCGGGTGTGCTTATTGTGGCGCAAAGCATGTTATCGGTGCCCCCATGAAGGATGTCATCCATATGAGCCATGGACCAGTCGGATGCACCTACGACACCTGGCAAACGAAACGCTATATCAGTGATAACGACAACTTCCAGCTCAAATATACCTATGCCACGGATGTGAAGGAAAGACACATCATCTTCGGAGCTGAGAAAATGCTCAAGCAGAACATTATTGAGGCGTTTAAGGAATTTCCCGATATCAAACGAATGAGCCTCTACCAAACCTGTGCAACAGCCTTGATTGGGGACGACATAGGTGCGATTGCTCAAGAAGTGATGGACGAAATGCCCGATGTTGATATCTTCGTCTGTAATGCTCCGGGGTTTGCAGGGCCGAGTCAGTCGGGAGGACATCACAAAATTAATCTCGCCTGGCTCAATCAGAAAGTCGGAACGTTTGAACCGGAAATTACCAGCAAATACGTCATCAATTACGTCGGTGACTATAACATCCAAGGAGATTCGGAAGTTATGGTGGACTATTTTCAGAGAATGGGTATTCAAGTTCTTTCCTGCTTTACGGGTAATGGCTCCTATGACACACTCAGAGGGATGCACCTGGCGCACCTTAACGTCCTCGAATGTGCGCGTTCCTCCGAATACATCTGTAACGAACTCAGAGTAAGATATGGGATTCCGCGTCTTGATATCGAGGGGTTTGGCTTCAAACCGCTGTCGCAGTCTCTGATGAAGGTTGCCATGTTCTTTGGACTGGAAGAAGAAGCTCAGGCTATCATCGACGAAGAAACCGCCCGCTGGAAACCGGAACTTGACTGGTACGCAAAACGCCTGCAAGGAGTAAAAGTGTGTCTCTGGCCGGGCGGTTCCAAACTCTGGCACTGGGCGAATGTCATTCATGAAGAGATGGGAGTCGAGGTTGTCTCAGTGTATACAAAATTTGGCCATCAGGGTGATATGGAAAAGGGCGTTGCTCGCTGTCAAGAAGGCGCCCTGGCCATTGACGATCCCAACGAGCTGGAGGGGATTGAAGCTATGAAGACACTCAAGCCCGACGTCATCTTCACGGGTGTTCGTCCAGGCGAGGTGGCCAAAAAGCTTCGGGTCCAGTACCTCAATGCTCATGCTTATCACAACGGTCCTTATAAAGGGTTTGAAGGCTGGGTCAGGTTTGCGCGTGATATTTACAACGCGGTCTATTCGCCGATTCACCAGCTTTCCGGTCTGGATATCAGCAAGGATGAGATAGCTACTGAGGCAGGGTTTTCGACGCGACAGATGATTTCTGATGTGAATATAAGTACGGATGAGACAACTCCCAGCGAGGAAAGACCCTATACTGGCGATTATGACTGCGTTTCAGAATTGCGTGGGAAGACCTATCCGAATTTATCAGGGCCGCTTTCCGACGCGGTATAAGGGAGGCAGGATAGTTATGGCAGAAATTATGGAGGATACTCTGAAAGACAGAGTTGAGCAACTGGTGGATTATATCATGAAATGGAGTCTATGGCAGTTTCACTCCCGCGCCTGGGACAGAGAGAAACAAAACGAGGGAATCCTTACCAAAACCAGGCAGTTATTGTGTGAAGAACCCGTCGAACTTGAAACTCCGGCGGACAGATGCTATTGGGTGGATGCCGTAATCTTGGCTAAGGATTTTAAAGCTACGTACCCGTGGCTTGCCACACTGGACACATTGGAAATTAAGGTACTCATGCAAGGACTTAAAGATCGGCTGGACTATCTAACGATTACAGGGTCGCTTAATCAAGAACTTATTGACCCTAATTATTAAGAGCTAAGAGCTGTGCCGTCACGGCGGACATAGAACAAAATATATAGGAAAGGGAGTCATACTATGTCTTGTGAGATGAAAGAAAAAGAACGTGTCGGCATTATCAACCCAATATTTACCTGCCAGCCTGCAGGCGCTCAGTATGCCAGCATAGGAATAAAGGATTGTCTGGGCATCGTTCATGGAGGACAGGGATGCGTCATGTTCGTCCGCTTGCTGTTCGCCCAGCATTTTAAGGAAAACTTTGATATCGCGTCTTCATCCCTCCACGAGGATGCTGCGGTGTTTGGTGCCGTTCATCGCGTCGAGGAAGCGGTTGATGTGGTTTTGATGCGCTATCCCCATGTGAGAGTCATACCGATTATCACAACCTGCTCGACGGAAGTCATCGGTGACGATGTCGATGGTGTCATTCGCAAACTCAATGAGGGGCTTTTGAAAGAAAAATATGCCGATCGGGAAGTCTATCTTATTCCAGTTCATACCCCCAGCTTTAAAGGAAGTCAGGTGACCGGATACGATGTTGCGCTGGAGGCTTTTGTCCAGACGTTGGCCAAAAAAGACGCACCCAACGGAAAAATCAACCTGATTACAGGCTGGGTCAATCCGGGAGATGTAACAGCACTCAAACACCTGCTCGCGGAAATGAAGGTGGAGGCGACCGTTCTTTTTGAAATTGAAAGCTTTGATTCTCCGATAATGCCAGATCCAGATCATAGCGAGGTCTCCCACGGCAGCACGACGGTCGAGGAACTGATCGATACGGCGAATGCGCTGGGAACGATTGCGCTGAACAAGTACGAAGGTGGAAAAGCCGCCCGCTATCTGGAAAGCGAATTTGACGTTCCAGCCATAATAGGGCCGACCCCTATCGGCATCCGCAACACGGATACCTTTTTGCAGAACCTGAAAAAAATGACCGGTAAGCCAATTCCTGAGTCCCTCGTTCGCGAACGAGGAGTTGCCATTGATGCGCTGACCGATCTTGTACACATGTTTTTCGCTGATAAGCGAGTCGCTATCTACGGTCACCCCGATCTTGTCATAGGTCTGGCGGAATTTTGTCTTGATCTGGAGATGAAGCCCGTGCTGCTTCTGCTCGGGGACGACAATGTGACCTATCAGGACGATCCTCGTATCAAGGCGTTTCAGGAAAAAGTCGATTTTGATATGGAGATTATCTGTAATTCAGATCTGTGGGAATTGGAAGATCGGATCAAGAACCAGGGATTAAAACTCGATTTCATATTGGGTCATTCCAAAGGGCGCTTCATTGCTATTGACAATAATATCCCGATGGTACGCGTAGGTTTCCCCACATATGATCGGGCAGGACTTTACCGCCATCCGGTTGTCGGCTACGCGGGCGCCATATGGCTCGCCGAAGAGATGGCAAATACGCTGTTTACGGATATGGAGTACAAAAAGAATAAGGAATGGATACTGAATGTATGGTAAGGCAGATTAAATGCCTGAGGATTTTGAGCAATCAATGATAAAACTTAGCTGGAGATTCTTTAGGTTATGCCAGTTCCTGATCATTATCAGGTTCTGGCATAATCACTAAAAAGAGGATACATTAAATGATTGAAAAACTGCATTTCCGTTCTCAGGAAATCAATGAGCAAGAGTAGCGGCGGCAATTATTAGGTAGAAGGTTGAGGTGAAAAACATGGCTTGTCCAGGTTCAACGTCGGATACGAAAATACCAATGACTGAGACTATGATGGAAAAAACCCAGAAGCATCCCTGTTATTCGTTTGATGCTCATCAAAAATTTGCGCGGATGCATTTGCCTGTGGCACCTTCTTGTAATATTAGTTGCAACTATTGTAATCGCAAATTTGATTGTGTCAATGAGAGTCGCCCAGGTGTAACCAGTGAAATTCTTACGCCACAAACGGCCAAAAACAAGTTTGATAGGGTAAGTGCTCAAATTGGGCAACTTAGTGTGGTTGGAATTGCAGGACCTGGAGATTCTTTAGCTGATTGGGAAAACACGCGGGAGACGATACGCTTGATTCGAGCAGGAAACCCGCAAATGGTTTTTTGTCTTTCAACGAATGGGTTACTATTGCCAGAGTATGCTCAGGAAATTGTGAAGCTCGGCATAACTCATGTGACCGTGACCGTGAATTGTTTAGATAGTGCGATTGGGGCAAGAATCTATAAATATATTAATT
>DATMYU010000224.1:0-2348 GCA_035560775.1 Desulfosporosinus sp. | reverse complement strand
TTAGAAAGGAAATAATAAATCCGGGGTAGGTATAACTCTTGAATCCTTGAATCTTGAATCCTTGAATCCATTTTACTGGCAGATAAATTAAGGAAAGGGCAAAAAAAAAGCCGGATAAACCGGCTTGTGGTGTTGGCTGGAATTGAACCAGCGACACACGGATTTTCAGTCCGTTGCTCTACCAACTGAGCTACAACACCGTCTCGTTGATTGAGGATGCAAATGTACAGACTTTTTCCAATAAGTTCCAAATATTGCAAGAAAAAAAATGCAATTTGTTTTCCTACCTCATAAAAGTTAACTTTACAACAAAAGAGGTTGTATGAATTTAGTCATAGATATTGGCAACACCCTGACCAAGTTAGCTCTGTTCGAAGGAGGACGTCTGATTAAGTTGATAAGTCAGGCAACAGTATCAGAAGCAGAGATGGTAAGCATTGCAAGGCAATATCATCCGGAGGCTGCAATAATATCGAGTGTAAGAGAAGGAGATGGTTATGTAAGAATCTTGGAACAGGAGGTTAAAGTCATTAAACTTACAGGTGATACAGCGGTTCCAATTAGGAATAATTATCAGACCCCATGGACATTGGGTCCGGATAGGTTGGCAGCGGCTGTTGCGGCGCATCACACTTATGGGGGTAAGAATGTCTTGGTAATTACGTGTGGAAGTTGTATTACCTATGACCTTGTAAATCGTAGAGGAAGTTATGAGGGCGGGGCAATAAGTCCGGGAATGTCGATGAGATTTCAGGCCATGAATACTTTTACCGGAAGATTACCGTTGGTTAGCTATCAAGAGGATGTTCCAATTGTTGGGCAGACGACGACGGGATCGTTACAGAGTGGTGCAGTGAATGGAATGGCCTCGGAAATAGATGGAATGATTGAACGATATAGGGAAGAATACCCCGATTTAATAGTAATTCTGAGTGGTGGTGACATGATATATTTTGCCAAACGACTAAAAAATAACATCTTTGCACTCCCAAATATTGTCCTGGAAGGGCTTAACATAATACTGAATTTTAATGAGAACCTCCGCTAAAACGTGGATTGCCGCCATTTTGTTGGCATTTGTTTTTTCCAGCCTTGCTAATGCACAGACCAGTTCAACCAGTCCTTATTCAAGATTTGGGATAGGAAACATTAAGCAAGAGAACAATACCCGCACCTTTGGAATGGGTGGAATTGGATATGGAATACGGGGCGCCTTCAATGTTAACCCTATTAATCCGGCCTCATATACTGCTTATGATACCCTGTCATTTGTTGCTGATGTTGCGATGAATGGTGATTTCACGACTCTTAAAGAGACTGGAATAACCGCCGATGCCAGCCATGCCGGGTTATCACATTTTTACTTTGGGTTCCCGGTAACATCCTGGTGGCGTACAACAATTGGAATGACGCCTATTAGTGAAGTGGGTTATTATGTAAAAGAAAGCCAGAAAAATACTCCTATGGGAACCTACTTAACTGTCTATTCAGGTGAAGGAGGGCTAAACCAGTATTTTTGGGGTAATGGATTTAAAATTGGGAAAAGCTTTTCAGTAGGATTCAACCTAAATTATATTTCAGGTAAGTTAATGCGACAAACTATCTCTGGTTTTCCGGATAGTTCCTATATTTTCAATACCAGATCGACCACCACGAATTTCGTCCACGATTTTAATATTCAACTCGGTTTACAATATCATCGTCAATTGAATCAGCGAGATTTATTGACAATAGGTGTTGCAGGAACATTAGGGCGCGAGATGAATGCCTCTCAGGATCGTCTAATTGAGACACTTTTTGGAGGGTTCGATGGCACGTATGAAACATCGAAAGACACAATATTGAATGAATCAGATATAGATGGAGAGGTGAAAATGCCTTTGAGGTTAGGTGGTGGATTTTCTTTTGAAAGATTAGACAAATTTACTTTCGGAGCTGATTTCGAATTCACTAAATGGGCTGATTATAGAATCAATGGATTGAGTGACAGTCTGACAAATAGCTGGAGGGTTGCTGTTGGAGGTGAATATATCCCTGATAATAGAAGCATCTCAAGTTATTGGCAAAAGGTAAGATATCGTGCTGGTTTTCGATACAAACAGGATAATTTAAAGCTCAAAGGAGAGCAGTTAAATGAATATGCAATAAGTCTTGGGATGGGCTTACCCTTACGTAGATTAGCAACAACCGTGAATATCTCAGCAGAATTTGGAAGCAGAGGCAATACCAATAACGGATTAATTCAAGAAAACTTTGTACGGTTTGTTATCGGAATTAACATAGCAGAACGATGGTTTATTAAACCAAAATACGACTAGTGACTAATTTTTTAAAATAATGGTATTACT
>DATMYU010000223.1:0-2951 GCA_035560775.1 Desulfosporosinus sp. | reverse complement strand
TGTATAATGTAGACACCTATTGTTAAAAAGTAAAGTGAGGAAAAACTACATGCTCGATAATAAACTGATCCATCTCCCCGTTTGGCAAGGACAAGAAGGGGAAGGGCGTTGTCAAATTTCGTTAGTCGTCATGGATACTGGTAACGGGCTTAATGGACTTCTTACAGGTGGGAGTAAACCCCATGTCGGTGGAGTTGTTCTGGCCCTTCCTCGCCCAAGCCTTAGTGGAGAGGGGTGGAGTACTGATGTCTACATTACGCCAGTTCCAGGGCATAAAGACATTGATGTCGCCAGAATTGTTGCCGAAAAGCTGGCCCGTGAACTTCAATGCCCAGTGGTCATAACGGCCGGAATTCACTCGGATCACCTTCGTCCAGAGGAATTGAACGAAATTATCTCTCATTGTAATACCTTGGCTCAAACCGCTCTAGCTTCATTAAAAGCAAAGAACTAACTATATTTAACTTAGAGGTGAAACTGTGCACGCAAATTTAAGTCATTTTATCGAGACCCTCCGCAAGGAGAACCAAATTATCGAGATTGAGGCAGAAGTTGACCCTTATCTAGAGTTGGCAGAAATTCACCGTCGTGTCATTGAGGAAGAAGGGCCGGCCCTTTTGTTCAAGCGCGTTAAGGGAAGCGCCTTTCCGGTTGTTACCAATTTGTTTGGAACACGTCGACGCGTTGATCTTGCCATCGGACCAAGACCGGAGGAAACTGTACAACGTGCCGTTTCGGCGTTGCATCGTTTGCTTCCGCCGAAGCCTTCCGTACTTTGGCAGGAAAGGGACTGGATGCTTTCTCTAGCTAAAAGTGGACTTCGCACCGTTGCTCAGAAATATGCTCCAGTTCTAGAAATTCAAGAACGCTCCGTGGATTTGACTCGACTCCCGGTACTCACCAGTTGGCCGGAAGACGGTGGCCCTTTTGTTACATTACCTTTAGTCTATACCGAACATCCAGTGACTGGAGAACATAATCTTGGCATGTACCGGATTCAAATCTATGGCCCAAACCAGACTGGTATACACTGGCAGATACAAAAGGGTGGAGGATTCCACTATTATGAGGCAGAACAATTGGGACAGGCTCTCCCCACAACTCTCTTCTTAGGGGGACCGCCAGCTCTGATTCTTTCCGCCATAGCACCTCTACCAGAGATGCTCCCAGAGCTTATCTTCACTTCCTTTTTAATGGGAGAAAAACTTTCCCGAGTTAAGGTTCCAACTCATCCTCATGCTCTGATAGCCGAAGCTGAGTTTGCCATCTGTGGAGCGGTGCCCGCAAACATCCGCAAACCGGAGGGGCCGTTTGGAGATCATTACGGCTATTACTCCCTAACGCATGATTTCCCGGTCTTTGACGTACATACTATTTACCATCGAAGAGATGCGATCTACCCGGCGACAGTTGTAGGGAAACCTCGTCAGGAAGATTATTTTATAGGTGAATATTTACAGTCTTTGTTGTCCCCTATGTTCCCAGTAGTCATGACTGGAGTTAAAGCGCTCTGGACGTATGCCGAAACCGGTTTCCACGCTCTGGCCGCGGCCATCGTACGGGAAAGTTATCAACGTGAAGCCTTGGCCCACGCTTTCCGAATTCTAGGCGAAGGGCAGCTTACCCTGACAAAGTTTTTGATCTTAACCGATGTCCAGCTCGACTTACAAGATTTTAAAACTCTCTTGGAAACTGTTCTAGCTCGCTTTGAACCGGAATCAGATCTTTTAATTCTCAATGGAACATCCATGGATACTCTGGACTATACCGGCAGACGTTTTAATCACGGAAGCAAGGCCATAATGCTTGGCCTAGGAGCCCCTAAACGTGAATTACCTCGTCAGATTGAAGGGAGTACACTTCAGGGCATTAAAGGAATTAAACCCTTTTGTGCAGGGTGCTTGCTCTTAGAGGCTCCATCGTTTAATAATGTGCCGGAGCTTGCGAATGATGTGTTAGCGCATCTGCAAGCCGAAACGTTTCAGGATTGGCCCCTGGCAATTTTGGTCGATGACCTGGCGCTTGCTTTAGACCCCAAAGGTTTCCTCTGGCAAGTATTTACCCGCTTTGACCCAGCGCATGATATCTATGCCTCGACAGAGATGCGTCTGCACCGCTTGGTATACCACGGGCCAATCCTGATCGATGCTCGGATGAAACCAGGTTATCCTGGGGAAGTACTTCCAGACGTAGCGACTGTCAACCTTGTTGATCAACGTTGGAAAGAATATGGACTAAGCAGATGATAGATGACAGATGACAGAGGCCAGAGACCAGATAACGTGAATTTTTGGTTTCGGTAGTGAAGCAAATGCTCTTATGCCGCTATATAGCTGTTTATTCGCTATCATGTTCAGATGAGATTGTTGAGGGCCCGAGCAATTCCTTTACCGTTTCAAAATGATGCATTGCCTGATCTACCAGCGTTTGCAGTTTTGTTTTCTGCGCCACTAATTCTTGTATTTGCTCATTGATTTGGAGGATTTCCTGCCGTTTTTCCTTGAGCATTGTTTCTACTTCAATTTCTTTCGACTCTGAAATACGAGTTGCCTCACTAATTAGGGTTTCACTTTCACTACGGGCAGATCGCGTGAGCAGGTCTGCCTGTTTTGTTGCTTCTTCTTTCACTTGGTTCGCGATCCGTTGGGCACTCAGCAAAGCATCACGGAGGTCCTTTTCAATCTGCTCATAATACTTGAGGCGATTTCCCCATTCTGAGTTTTGTTCCCGTAAGCTGTTGATTTGTAAGCGCAATTCTTTGTTTGCAGCAGTGGCTTCAGATAATTGACGGTCCGTTTCTGCCCACGCTTGGTCGACAGCCTCCGGATCATACCCACGAATAACTCGTTTGAAGTCTGGTGTTTCCAAATTCTAAAACCTCTTTTCTCACATTCCATAATCCTAATGTATCATTTCCTATGCTTTACGAAAAGTACCTATAGTCCTAAAAA
>DATMYU010000222.1:0-2750 GCA_035560775.1 Desulfosporosinus sp. | reverse complement strand
GTTGAAGGAGGAATTCAATATGGAATCACGTTCCGTTGCTTATAATCCAACTCCCGCACCTGGTATGGGTGGAATGATGCCTGGAATGCAAGATATGCAAGGTATGATGCCTGGAATGCAGGATATGCAAGGAATGCAAGGAATGCAAGGAATGCACGGAGCTCCTGGGATCTGCCAACCTCTTAACATGGATCCTTGTTGCCCACCGCCTTGCCCACCACTATACGAGGAACCAGCAATGCATCATCATTGTCCACCGCCCTGCCCACCACTGTACGAGGCGCCTGCAATGCAGCATCATTGTCCAATGCCGAAGCCTGTCCCAACTCCAGAGCATCAAATCTATGTAGTGAAAAAAGGGGATACTATTTATAAAATTGCCAAGCGCTATGGAACGACAATGCAAGCCATAATCAAAGCAAACAACCTTCGTAACCCGGATCTTATTTATCCAGGACAAATCTTATTCATCCCTGAAGCACCTTCGTCAGAGTTCTATGGCTAGAACGTATACGATTGGGTGCCAGGTAATTTAGAACGATTTAAAGATGAACTTGAACTTTGAGCGAATACTTGAGGTTCAGGTTCGTTTTACTAGTACCCATACAGAAAGTATAAGTTTGGGCAGCATAATTCGGGTGGTATAAGCGCAACTAGGCAGCCGCCGGCGGTCCCTTCTCGCCATCTTTGGCTACAGGGACACTTGACCATCCTTGGTCATCGCCTGCGGCTGACAGAATGACTAATACGTGCGAAGACAGTGTCTTCGGGCGCCAGCCAAGTTTTCTTTATCAGACCCCCATGCCCTTAAACGGCAACTGATAAACCAAAATAAGTCATTTTGGGCAGAAAGTATGGCTTTTAATTGTATACTTTCTGGAAGCATAAGTACAACTAAGGCGGTCGCTGGCGCCTGCCTTAGTTGTACTTATGTGTTGTTTGTAGTCTTCTGAGTTTTAAAAAACGCAAATCTCGCGAGATATCTCTACTTTAATATTTCCAGTAGAAGAAGGAAATGATATGCTAGAAAAATATTGACGATACTTTGAGAGATATGCAGGGAAGGAGAGAAAAAATGGATTATCAGGTTGGTATTCTTGGCGGGGGGCCTGGCGGGTATGTGTGTGCATTAAGGGCTGCGCAACTTGGCTTATCGGTCGTACTTATTGAGGGTGAACGGTTGGGAGGTACTTGTTTGAATCGGGGGTGCATTCCGACCAAAGCATTGGTGAAGAGTGCCGATTTATGGCGAGACATAGGGCGTGCTGAAGAATTTGGTTTGTTTGTTGGTGAAAAACGTGTGGATTATGCTGCGATAAGCGCTCGCAAGGATTCTGTGGTGAATGCGCTCGTTGGCGGTGTGGAGAAGTTAATGAAAGCGGCGAATATACGCGTTGTCAAAGGGTGGGGAGAATTTAAAGAACCCGGTCGAATTTCAGTGACGACAGAAAACGGGGTTGAACATATCGGCGTAGAGAATGTTGTGCTGGCGACCGGATCTATGCCTGTACGTATTCCGATTCCAGGGGCAGATCTCCTGGGCGTGGGAACCAGTGATGAGATCCTCAGCGAAATCGAACTGCCCAAGCGTTTGATTGTAATAGGAGGGGGCGTTATTGGTTTAGAATTTGCTTCTATATATCAAGCATTTGGAGTCCAGGTTAGCGTGGTGGAGACGCTTCCAACCTTGTTGCCTAATCTAGATGAGGAAATCCCGAAGCGGTTAACCCCATTGTTGAAGCGCAGTGGGATGGAGATTTTGACTAAGACTTCGGTTAAAGAGATTCGCCTAGAGGGGGAGAACCTCGTTGTTCAGGTTGAAGATAATAAAAGGGTAAGAGAGATCTCGGCTGACCGCGTTCTTCTTTCCACCGGACGCAAGCCTAGTTTAAGGGGGGTTGATGTGGCTAGTCTAGGTTTGGAGACGGAAGCTGGGGCCATTAAAGTGACCGCTCAGATGCAGACGAATCTTCCAGGGGTGTATGCGATTGGGGATGCGGTCGGGGGAATCATGCTGGCCCATGTGGCCTCTACGGAAGGGATTATTGCAGCTGAACATATCAGGTACGGTTCTGGAGCCATGAGCTATAGAGCTATACCAAGTGTGATTTTTACGCATCCGGAGATTGCCTCTGTTGGGTCTGCGGAACAGGAACTTAAGGCTTCTGGGAAGGTTTATCGCGTGAGCAAGTTCCCGTTTTCTGCTAATGGGAAGGCTCTGGCCTTAGGGGAGAGCGCTGGAATCGTGAAAATTTTAGCTGACGAAGAGGGAGTTATTGTGGGGGCAAGTATTATGGGACCCCAGGCCAGTAGTCTCATTTCAGAATTGGTAGTTGCAGTAGAAAAAGGACTACGAGCCGAGGATATCGCACGAACGGTTCATGCACATCCGACTTTACCGGAGGCCATTATGGAGGCGGCGCACGGAATAGATGGGAAACCACTTCATTTGGCGTAGTTCTATCAGAAAATGATTATCAAAGCAGTTTCTTGTACTAATCAGAAAGTATAACTTTCAGTTGCATACTTTCTGGAGCATAAGTGCAACTAAGGCGAACGCCGGCGCCTGCGGCTTGGCGCTAGCCAAGTTTTCTTTAAGCGCCGTTTAAGTATTTCACTTAAACGGCGCTTGTTTCGTCTTGCTGAAACTCAGGCAATTTAAATACAAAGTTAATAGACAAAAAGATCGACAACATTTAGCATGTTTCCTGCCGATTATTATACTACTTGCTTTATAATGCTGTTTGAAG
>DATMYU010000221.1:0-3551 GCA_035560775.1 Desulfosporosinus sp. | reverse complement strand
GTGTACTGGAAAGTGAGGAAGACTAAGTGACCGTTGCAAAAGCATATCTTAATAAAAATCGTAAAAAAAGGCTTGAACAAGGGCATCCATGGGTGTTTCCCGGTGAAATCGAAAAGATAGAGGGAGAGCCTCAGGGTGGGGATATAATACATATTGTTAATCACGTGGGACATTTTTTGGCCCAGGGATTTTATAATCCGTTATCTCAACTTATCATACGTGTCGTATCCTATTCTGAAGTTGAAGTGGATGGAAGCTTATTCCTAAGTAAAATAGAGCAAGCTTGGAAGCGGCGGAAGTGGTTAGCGGACGTCACATCGTGTCGAGTAGTCCATGGTGAAGCAGATTTCTTGCCAGGGTTAATTATTGATAAATATGAAGATGTTATAGTTGTTCAAATTCTTTCCCTCGGGATAGAATTGCGCCGTCAATGGGTATATGATGCGTTAACTAAGATCTTTAATCCTCGTGGAATCTATGAGAGAAGTGATGTTTCTGTAAGGCGGCTGGAAGGACTTGAAGAAAGAGAAGGTTTCGTAGGTGAGCCTTTTGATACTAAAGTAACGGTACATGAAAATGGACTCAGTATTTTGGTAGATGTTGCTGAGGGTCAGAAAACAGGCTATTTCTTTGATCAGCGAGAAAATAGAGCAGCATTGAAGCCCCTAATGACAGGGTGGGGGACCCGCCATGGTATCACAGTAGATGGAGATGGACATCCCAGAGATAAGTTAGGGAAAGAAATAAAAAATCCCTTTTGGGATGGCGCTGAGGTCTTGGATTGTTTTTCCCATACTGGTTCCTTCATGTTACATGCCTGTCATTTTGGAGCAAAAAAAGTGACTTGTTTAGATATTTCAGAAAAGGCTGTCGATATGGCTAGAGCGAATGCACTGCTTAATGGGTTCCTTCATCGTACTGAATTTGTGGCGGCCAATGCTTTTGATTATTTGCGTGAACAAGTGAAGGATAAAAAACTATGGGATATCGTCATTCTAGATCCTCCTGCTTTTGCCAAAAATCGTCAAGCTTTAGAAGGGGCTATGCGAGGGTATAAAGAAATTAATCTTCAAGGCATGAAATTGGTTCGTAATGGTGGAATCTTAGTTACTGCATCATGTTCATACCATTTGAGCGCCGCACGATTTGTGAGTATGCTTCAAGATGCTGCCCTAGATGCCCATAAAGTGTTGCGGCTTATCGAATTCAGACGAGCTGGAAGTGACCATCCTGTACTTCTGGGGAGTGAAGAAACCGATTACTTAAAGTTTGCCATGTATGAGGTATTTGATCGTTAATTTCTACAACCCCTTTACAAAGGATCGTTTTTTTGATATATACATGGTAATGAATGGAGGAGGTCTAGGGGGTGGAAAAACTTAAAATGTTTGAAGGTGTTTGTAATTTGTTGCGCAATCACTCCTATAAATTAACACCCCAGCGTCAGACAATCTTACAAACGTTTTTGGACCATGTTGATCGTCATTTAAGCGCAGAAGAGGTCTTTCTGCTAGTTAAACATCAAAACCCTGAAATCGGATTAGCAACAGTTTACCGTACCCTTGACATATTGGCCGATATTGGTGTTTTATTAAAGAATGATTTCGGTGATGGACGATGTCGATATGAGTTTAGCAGAAAAGACGAACATCATCACCATCATCTAATTTGTCTGCGTTGTGGCAATGTATCGGAATTTGATGATGATCTACTAGAGTCACTTGAAGCTATAATCGCCAAACGAAGTCAATTTAAAGTAATGGATCATGATTTGAAGTTTTATGGATATTGCCATAATTGTGAAGAGACAGAGACGCTGTAACAGCGCCTCTTCTTTTTTTATACCTATACAGAAAGTATAAGTTTCGGGTTGTATAATTCGGGTGGTATAAGTGCAACTAGGCGACCGCCGGCGGTCCCTTCTCGCCATCACGGCGCTTTGCCATCCTTAGCAGCGCTCTAATCTCGAACGTCCTGTTCGAGTCTTGGCTACAGGGACACTTGACCATCCTTGGTCTGCGCCTGCGGCTGACAGAATGACTAATACGTGCGAAGACAGTGTCTGCAAGAAGGCTAATACGTGCGAAGACAGTGTCTTCGTGGGCGCCAGCCAAGTTTTCTTTAGGAAAGAAAATTAAGAATGAAAGAGGACAGAGGTGGAAATCTGACGAGGTAAGTGGATATAGCAATGCATTTTTGAGAATTATCGCGCAATTAAAAGGCATTTGACGTTCGATTTTAGGAATAACGAGAAGGTGATAGCGTACCGAAAGGAGAAAGATTAAATATGGTAAAATAAGTAAAAAGGGGGAGGAAGACTATGTCTCTACCTTTAACCTCGAAAGTCAAACAAAAGCCATCTCTCAAAAATTCTCATCTGTGGAATTCTCTCCAAGCCATATGGCATTATAGGATAGGTAATAGAGATGAAGCTATTCGAAATTGGGTGGATTTATTAAAGCAGGATTCTCCTATGCCTCGTTTTAAAGAGGCGCGTCATTTAATAGAAGCCCAAGCCTTTCAAGAAGCCAGAGATTATTTAGAAGGATTAAGAAGCAATCAACTTGAAGATTTAGCGGAAATATACTATTTGCTTACACAATGTTATCTCGGGCAAGGGCTTATTCCACAGGCCAAAGAAAAGGTTGAGCAGGCAATTCAGGCAAAGCCTCAGAATGCAAGTTATTGGGACTTGCTCGCGGATTGTTATTTAGAACTAGGAGATTGGCAGGAGGCAACTAGGGCTCTGGACAATTCACTGAGAGCGGCTCCAAAGAACGCTGAAACAATTTATCGTCTAGGGATTATTTATGCCTTTCATGGTGAATATCTAGAAGCCTTAAGATGTTTTCAGGGAAGTTGTCAACTTCGGCCACGCCAATCATTATATTGGGAAATGAAGGCGGAAATGCATTTGCATTTAGATCAGTTGTCAGATGCTTGTGCAAGCTTTGATAAAGCCTTACGGTATGGAGGAACCCCCGATATAGCGGCCAGGCTGGCGTACTGTTATATCCAAACTGGTCAGACTAAAAAAGGAATTCATTATTATGAAATTACTCTGAAGTATGAACCGGATCACTATGACGCACTAAGTAACCTGGCTGCTGTCTATCAAAACAAGGATCGCTCATTAGACGCCTTAAAGTTGTTAGAACGTGCCAAAAACATTCATGCGAATGATCCAATTCTACTTAATAATTTAGCCTATACTTTGGTTCATCTAGGTCGCGTTAGAAAGGCGCAGGAGTATTATCGTCAAGCTTTGGAGTTGACCCCTAATCATCCTCTCATTCTTTACAATATAAGTGTCTGTCTAGCTCGTAAAGGGAATTGGCAGGAGGGGATTGATTCACTGCACAAACTTATTGAAATGGACCCTAATCATTCTGCGGGATGGGCCTTGTTAGGTACTATCTACGACCAAATCGAAAAATATGATACAGCAATCGATTGTTTTAACAAAGCACTTAAGCTAGCCTAATGGAGAAGGGATACCCTTCTCTTTTTTTTATATTACTTAACGAATTTTTAGTTTTATTGATATGTTA
>DATMYU010000220.1:0-5150 GCA_035560775.1 Desulfosporosinus sp. | reverse complement strand
CTTTTAGGAGCGTTCAGAGTTCTTCTCAAATAGCAAATCTCTATTTGAGAGTAGTTTTGCCATATAGAGCGGGCGTAACGAAAGTTCAATTTCGTTACGCCCGCTCTTTCATAAAATATCGAAATTTATCAACGCCCTACTTCCGCCTCTTAAGCAGCTCCCTAGCAACCTCTTCAACCCCAACCCCGCGCTCTTCCATCATCACCAAGACATGATAGAACAAATCCGAAACTTCGCATTTGATCTCCTCTGGATCGGAATTCTTAGCCGCAATAATCACTTCCGCGCTTTCCTCGCCGACCTTTTTGAGAATCTTATCAATCCCCTTTTCGAACAAATAGGTGGTATAAGCCCCTTCTGGCCGTTCCAGGTTGCGAGAGTGAATCACATCGGTCAACAGTTCTAAAGTTCTCCCCAGTGAAGGCTCTGTCCTTACTTCCGGTTCTCCAATGGCCTTAAACCCTTCGCTAGTCAGATCATAGTGAAAACACGAGAAATAGTTTTCGTGACAAGCCATCCCAGTTTGATTCACCGTCAGGAGCAGTGCATCCTGATCACAGTCAAACTTGATATCCACTATTTCCTGGAAATGACCTGAGGTTTCCCCTTTCAGCCACAGGGATTGCCGACTTCGGCTAAAATAACAGGCCTTGCGCTCACGTAAAGTCCGGCGCAAGGACTCTTCATTCATATACGCAAGCATCAAGACCTCCTTGGTCTCCACATCTTGGACAATCGCAGGAACAAGCCCGTGCGCATCCCAGCGAATTCCTGATAAATCCAAGGCTTCTATTTGATTTACATCCATTTCTATATCTACCTTCCTATCCATTTCGTGATTCGTGGTTCGCGCGCAAGTAGGGGCGGTTCTTGCTAGCCTACAAGTCCCTTCAAGCCGCGTCAGACAGTGCACATGGAGTGTGCCGTCTCCCAATGCAAGTCAAGAACCGTCCCTTCTCCCGCGTCCCCGTCCCAGGAGGCAGTGTCACACAGCGCGACGTCTTTACGTAACAGACTAGCAAACTTCCGTTAAAGCTCCCGACCCCATATTAGGGGCAGCGCACAAGGACGTGCGCTGCCGCCATTGCGCCAAGGACGGCGCATATGGCGGGAACCCCGCTCCCGCAAGAAGGAGCTTGAACGGTTAGTTTGCTCTGCGTTGTAAGATCAAGGGATGTATCACACAAGTCCCCCTGTTTTACGCACCAAAATCCCTTGCTCTGCTAAATAGCGCTTAGCTTCCTCAATGCTGTACTCCTTGTAATGAAAGATCGAAGCCGCTAAAACGGCGTCCGCTTCCCCAAGGGTTAGCCCTTCTGCTAAATGCTCTAAGGTGCCTACCCCACCGCTCGCAATGACGGGCAGAGAGACCGCCCGGCTTACAGCCCTGGTCAGTTCTAACTCATATCCCGCCTTGGTTCCGTCGCGGTCCATGGAGGTTAAGAGAATCTCTCCTGCACCGAGGGCTTGTGCTTCCGCAACCCATTCCAAAACATCCTTGCCCGTCGCCGTTCTTCCTCCATGAATATATACTTCCCATTTACCTGGTGCCGTGCTTCGTGCATCAACGGCTAAGACGATGCATTGACTTCCGAAGGCATGAGCCCCTTCTTGGATGAGACGTGGATTCTGAACTGCGGAGGTGTTCAGCGCAATTTTGTCCGCTCCAGCTCGGAGCATGCGGCGAATATCTTCGATCGTCCGCAACCCGCCCCCGATCGTGAAGGGAATAAAGACTTGTTCAGCCGTTCGGCGAACCACATCTACCATAGTTTCTCTCTTATCCGATGACGCAGTTATATCCAGGAAAATCAACTCATCGGCGCCTTCTTTGTCATAGAGAGCCGCAAGTTCCACCGGATCACCAGCATCCCGCAACTGTACGAAGTTGGTCCCCTTGACCACACGACCCTCATGGACGTCTAAACAGGGAATGATTCGCTTACTTAACATATCATTGCCCCCCGTTCTCGTTTTCCCCATAGATTCCCACTGCGCGAGAGGCTTCCAGTGCTTCCTGCAAGGTAAATGCCCCACTATAGAGCGCCTTTCCCGTAATGGCCCCTTCAATGGAAACTCCCCTTAGTGTCTCGTTCTGCAAATAACGCAGATCAGCCAAAGTAGAAATACCACCAGAGGCGATTACCCCTAGTCCAGTATTCCGAGCCAGGTGGACCGTATTTTTGATATTAGGCCCTTGAAGCATTCCATCCCGAGCAATATCTGTGAAAACCACGTGCTTTATCCCCACGTCTTTCATGGCCAAGGCCAAATCTATAGCCAGCATTTTAGTTGTCTCCGCCCAGCCTTGAACCGCGACCCAACCGTCCAGGGCATCAATCCCCACGACGATTCGTTCTCCATAACGGCGCGCGGCTTCGGCGACTAAATCCGGGTTTTTGACGGCTATCGTCCCTAAGATGACCCGCTCGACCCCTAAGTCCAAGAGTTCCGTGATCCGCTCCATGGTACGGATTCCGCCGCCCACTTCGATTTTTAGAGAAACACTTGCCACGATTTTTCGGATCATCTCATCATTAATCGGCTTTCCGGTAAAAGCGCCGTTCAGATCAACGACATGTAAATACTCAGCACCTTGACTCTCAAAATCCTTCGCCACATCAACAGGGTTATTGGCATAAACCGTGGAATCCTCCATCCGTCCTTGTAAGAGACGCACCGCTTTACCTTCTTTTAGGTCAATGGCTGGAAAGAGCAGCATCGTCATTCACCCACTTTCCAAAATTCGTCAGTAATTTAAGTCCCCAGGGACTTGATTTTTCCGGGTGAAATTGTGCTCCCCAGACATTATCCTTACCTACAACTGCAGGAAAAACAACCCCGTAGTCGCTGGTCGCTATTATATCACTCTTCTCGCTTGGCTCTGCATAATACGAATGAACAAAATAGAAATAGGATTCGTTCGGAATCCCTTCTAACAAACGGGAGGGTTGTTCCAGCTTTAAACTGTTCCATCCCATATGCGGAACCTTACCACCGGGCGGAAATTTGATAACTCGGCCCGATAATAGTTTTAAGCCAGAGTGCTCGCCGTGTTCTTCCCCGACCTCGAAGAGAACCTGCATCCCTAGGCAAATCCCCAGAAAAGGGCGGCCAGAGCGAGCAAATCGGGTAATAGGCTGAGTCCATCCTCCACTATTTAAAGCCTCCATAGCATCGGCAAACGCCCCAACTCCCGGGAGTATGAGTCCATCTACCTTATCTAACTCCTCAGGGGACCTCATAATTAAGGCCTCAAATCCGACCTTTTCCAAAGCTTTTTCCACACTTCTTAAGTTTCCCCGTCCATAATCTACAATACCTATCAATTCCTATTCCTCCCGGAACGCTATTTGTCTTTACTTTATAATACTCCTTTAGTCGAAAGGATACCGCTATAACGAGTATTCAAGCGTAGGGCCAATCCAAGGGCTCTCCCTACCCCCTTAAAGGCAGCTTCCATAATATGATGACGATTTTGCCCAGACAGTTGCCTTACATGCAGAGTAAGTCCGCTTTGTACGGCAAATGCTCGAAAAAATTCTTCGGCCATTTCGACCGGAAACTCGCCGACCATACCATCTGGACAATCCACTGCCCAAACTAAGTAGGCACGGTTGGATAAATCCAGTGCCACTTGAACAAGGGCTTCGTCCATGGGAAGAAGTGCCTCCCCTATCCGTTCGATCCCCACCTTATCGCCACAGGCTTCCCGTAAAGCCTGTCCTAACACAATACCACAATCTTCTATCGTATGGTGTGCATCCACCTCTAAATCTCCAGTTGCCTGCAGGTCGAGATCAAGATAGGCAAAGCGGGCAAAGGCTGTCAGCATATGATCAAAGAAACCAATCCCGGTCTTAACTTGAGCCTCTCCAATTCCGTCAAGGTTCAAACGAATACGGATTTCCGTTTCTTTGGTTTTTCGTTCAATGCAAGCTTCTCTCATAGTGGTCTCCTCTCGAATCTTCAATGACACAATTGCGGTTAGTCATCCGACCAAGGTCATTCAGGCTTAACTTCAACACTTCTCGCACTGATCTCCCGAATCGCTCGTATAAATTCTTCATTTTCCTCCGGCAGCCCCGCACTAATGCGCAGGCATTTTCCCAGAGCCGGGAGTACACCCATGTTGCGGACGAGAAATCCCCTCTTCAACAACTCCATTGCCCATCTGTCGGGATCAGCAGGCCTAAAGAGGATAAAATTGGCCCGTGTCGGATAAACCGTTACGTCCGGAAGTTGGGTTAATGCGTCCTGTAATTTATGGGTTTCTTCCTTGATCTGCTGAATTTGCTCCTGGTACTCCCCTAAATAGCCCAGAGCAAGGATCCCCGCCTTCTGACTAAACGAATTGACATTAAACGGTGGCCTCACTCGGTTGATAAGGGCAATGGTCTCTGGTTGTCCGAGCAAATACCCCAAGCGGAGGCCTGCCATTCCAAAGGCCTTAGAAAACGTTCGCAGGATCACCAAGTTAGGATAGTTTCCAATCTCAGGAATGAGCGTTTCATCTGAAAATTCAGCATAAGCCTCATCAACTACCACGATTTTACCACTTTCTCGTACCAGACGGAGAATGTCTTCTCTCGGAAACAGCGAACCCGTAGGGTTATTGGGATTACAAATAATGACGACATGGGCCTCCGGGGAAAGTGCTGCCTTTAAGATTTCATCCGTGTCCAGCTCTAAGCCGTTTAACAAAGGAACTTCTACGACCGTTGTATCTGTCAAATGAGCGGAAATCTGGTACATACCGAAGGTTGGCGGGTGAATAATGACGGATTGTCCAGAACCGCCAAAGGTGAGTAATATGAGCTGGATGAGCTCATCCGAGCCATTACCTACCAAAATTCCTTCTGGAGACGTTTTGCTATAAGCAGAAATGGCCTTTTTGAGGTCCATACCCATTCCGTCCGGATAGCGGTTAAACGCTAATTTCTCGCTGTACATCGACTCATGCATTCCTGCCGGCCAAGGAAAGGGGTTTTCATTGGCATCAAGTTTAATGCACTGGGGCAGATGTTTCGTTTCATAAGGAACAAGCTGACGGACTTCAGCTCGGACAAACTTCTTCAGGTCACTTAACACGCTTTCCATCTCTAGCTCTCCTTCCACAACTATAATTTAAGGTCAGCTTACCATCTGTC
>DATMYU010000219.1:0-4271 GCA_035560775.1 Desulfosporosinus sp. | reverse complement strand
CCTTAGAGTATTCTCTAAATTATGAGTGAAGATATTGAACTGTTAGGGAATGGGCAAGACAGCCCATTAAAGATGCGAGAAATGATAGTTCTGTCAGAAAGGCAAGCCTAATTATTTAGTGTGGCACGAAAATTGCAAAAGATTGAGTAAAGAACTATTTCTAGGAATTTATTAAACAGGAAGCAAGACAAGAGGGGGAAACGTCTGATGAGAAAGATTCGCTCCAATAGTATAGAGCAATTAACGCCGCAACTACGTTGGGCTAGTGAAGGACAAATAGAAGAGATCCATCTCGCGACCTTGGAGGTACTGGAACGTACTGGAGTTAAGGTGGACCATCCGGAAGCGTTGCAGTTGCTGAAAGATGCCGGATGTATTGTTAATGAGCATCGTGTGCGGATTCCGAGTTGGTTGGTAGATGAGTGTATCCGCCTGGCACCGAGCAAGATTGTAGTTGCCAACCGGAATGGTAAACGTGTTATGCCACTAGAGAAAAACAGGACGTATTTTGGGACTGGCTCGGATCTTCCCTTTACCGTAGATCTGGAAACCGGTGAACGGCGGCGTTCTACGAAGAAGGATGTCGAATTAGCTTGTCGGGTTATGGATTATTTGCCAAACTATGATTTTGTGATGAGCTATGCCATTGCCTCAGATCAGAGCGCCAAAGTGAGCGATCTTCATCAATTGGAAGCGATGGTTTCTAATACCATAAAACCGATAATCGTTACCGCACATGACGAAATTAACATGCGGGCTCAGTTAGAGATGGCTGTTTTGGTAGCGGGAGGCAAGGAAGAATTGAGGAAAAACCCGTTTCTGATGCTTTACTCTGAGCCAATTTCTCCGTTGGTGCATACCAATGATGGAATTGCCAAAATGTTTGCTTGTTTTGAATATGGGGTGCCTGTGGTTTATACTCCTGGGATTTTATCTGGGGCCACAACCCCTGTCACAAAAGCCGGAACCATTGTATTAATGAACGCAGAGGCTTTGGCAGGAGTCGTCATGGCCCAATTAAAGCAAAAAGGAGCCCCTATTATTATTGGAGGCGGGGCTACTCCCATGGATATGAGGAGTACTACTACCCTTTATGGATCTCCGGAAACCATTATGAACTACGCAATCATGACTCAATTATCTCAGTTTTATGGAATTCCTAACTTTACAGAAGCCGGGTGTGTTAATTCACCAGTACCGGATGCTCAGGCTGGTATGGAAGCTGGAACTGGGATCTTGATGGCCCAGTTAATGGGTGCCAATTTGGTCCATGATGTGGGATATCTTGAGGGCGGTAAAACTGGTTCTTTGACGTTCCTCACAATGTGCAATGATTTTATGGATGCTGCACGTTATATGGGTGGAGGGACACGCATTGATGAGGAGACACTCGCTGTGGATGTGATCGATGAAGTTGGCCCGGGTGGAAACTACCTTGCGCATACTCATACATATGAACACTTTCGCGAAGAGATTTGGACCCCAAAACAGTTTAATCGTTCATTCTGGGAAGCTTGGGAAGAGCAGGGTTCTAAAACGGTTGAAGACAACGCTGCCGAATTGGCGAAAGAGATTGTCGCTACTCATACACCCGAACTGTTAGATGAAAAGATCCGCACAGGATTGAATGAGATTATTGCTGCAACCGAGAGGGTCAAATAAGTAAATAAATGGGATTGAGAAGTTGAGCAATTAGGAATAGGAAACACGAATTAAAGGTTTTTAGGCAAAACGATGGGGGGGTTCCGTAGATGGGAGTAGGAAGTTCACATGGGAACGGGCTGTTTTTCCGAACGCTTTCTGAAAAACAAGCAGAGGAGATTCATCTGGCCAGTTGTCAAGTTCTTGAAGAGACGGGTATGGTGATTCACCATGAGGAAGCGGTCGAACTTCTTCGGCAGGCGGGGGCCTTAGTAGAAAATGGTAACAGGGTTTATTTTCCTACTTATCTTGTGAAAAAGGCCTTGCAATCAGCACCTTCACGCGTGACTCTGTATAATCGGAATGGGGAAGCAGCACTCCATTTAGAAGGAGCCAATGTTCACTTCGGTACAGGTTCGGACACGCTCAATTATTTAGATCCGGTTAGTTTAGAAAGGCGCAGTTGGTGTCAAGAAGATGTGGCAAACGCCATCAAAGTTTGTGACAATCTTTCCAATATTGATTTTGTCATGTCAATGGGCTTTTTGTCCGATGTAGATCGCCGGATGATCAATCGCGAACAATATGCCATCATGGTGCAGAATACGGTGAAACCCCAGGTGGTCATCGCTGAGGATGGGGATGCCCTTCGAGACATAATCGAGATGGCTGCAATTGCCGTAGGTGGGAAGGAGCGTTTACGTCATAAACCATTGTTTATGCTCTACGCCGAACCGACATCTCCACTCCAGCATCCCAAGGAGTCGGTTGATAAATTGTTGATTGCCGGAGAAAATGGGGTTCCAACAAATTTTGCCTGCGGTGGGGTAGCAGGGGCCTCGGTTCCTACGACGATCGGCGGTGCTTTAGTTCAGGCCAATGCCGAAGCCTTGAGCGGCTTAGTTATCCATCAATTAAATGCTCCGGGAGCTCCTTTTATTTATGGTTATGGTAATTCTCCTCTGGACATGCGGACTATGCAGGCAATTTATGGCACACCCGAAGCTGTACTTTTTCAAGGGGGTGTCGTCGATCTAGCCCACTATTACCAGCTTCCGTCTTGGGGGTATGCGGGGTGTTGCAATGCTAAGATATGTGATGAACAAGCGATCGTAGAGTCGACAATGTTCACCGTGATGGGTGCGCTCCAGGGGTGCAATATTATGCATGATGTTTTCTATATGGAATTTGGGTTAACTGGCTCCTTAGAGTTGCTGGTTATCTCTAATGAGGTCATCGAGCGAACCAAACGTATGCTGAGAGGTATTGATACAGATAAAGAATCTCTAGGGGTAGAAGCGATCATGAGGGTCGGCCCGGGAGGTAATTTCCTAGGAGATGAACATACGGCCAAACATTTCCGCGAGAATTGGCGACCAGAACTCTCTGATTTTAATAGCTTTGAGAATTGGTCAGAGAATGGGAGCAAGACGATGGTCGACCGGGCCAGAGAACGTATTAAGCATATCCTGGAAACTCATCATCCCGAACCTGTTGCCGAGGCGGTAAGGGAGCAAATTGAAACGGTTCTTAGAAAGGCTCGAGAATCGGTTGGCGCTTAAGAGGCATAAATTTAGAGCTTACTATTTTGTACCTATACAAGACCCCCATGTCGCTTACGCGGCACCACTGATGAATGAAATAATGCTTATTCCAGGGCAGAAAGTATCAGTTTGGGGTAGCATAATTCGGGTGGTATAAGCGCAACTAGGCAGCTGCCTGCGCCTACGGCTGACAGAATGACTAATACGTGCGAAGACAGTCTTCGGGCGCCAGCCAAGTTTTCTTTATACCTAAACAGAAAGTATAAGTTTTGGGCGGTATAATTCGGGTGGTATAAGTGCAACTAGGCAGCCGCCTGCGGCTTGGCGCCAGCCAAGTTTTCTTTAAGATATGATAGTAATTAAGAGCAATTCAAGAAATTGATAATTAATAAAGGTTGGATTTTTTCTAATAATTTAAGGAGGAATAATTGATGAGTGATTTTGATAGTTTAGCTCAAATCGTGATCAAGGGTGATTTTCTAGGAGCTAAAAGCCAAACCCAAAAAATGATTGATAACGGCACAGACCCTATTGAGATAATTAATCAAGGATTGATGACTGGTATGAATGTTGTAGGGGTTCGTTTTAAAGCCGGCGACATGTTTGTTCCAGAGGTCATGATGTCTGCGCGAGCCATGAGCGCGGGAATAGAGCTTGTAAAACCGCTAATTGCCGAAAGAGACATGCCTACTGCAGGCAAGGTCGTGATCGGAACGGTAAAGGGTGACCTTCATGATATTGGCAAGAAACTCGTGGTCATGATGCTGGAGAGTGCTGGGTTTGAGATTGTTGATTTGGGTGTTGATATAGACCCTGCTACGTTCGTTAAAGCAGTTAAGGAGCATAAGCCTCAAGTTATCGGTATGTCCGCACTTTTGACAACGACGATGTTGTCTATGGTGGATACGATTGAGGCCCTGAAGGAAGAGGGCTTGCGCGATTCAGTTAAGATTATTATTGGCGGCGCTCCGATAACTCCAGCGTTTGCCGAACAAATTGGAGCCGATGGGTATGCGCCTGATGCTGCCTCAGCGACAGATTTATGTCGACGATTAATTGTCTAAAAATGATAAAAGTGTTTAATAC
>DATMYU010000218.1:0-3962 GCA_035560775.1 Desulfosporosinus sp. | reverse complement strand
CAAAAATACGGTTAAGCTGATGACCATCCATACGGCAAAGGGCCTGGAGTTTCCCTATGTGTTTCTTTGCGGTCTTGGGGAAGGCGTGTTCCCATCAAAAAAGACCGCGACGCTTGAAGCCATGGAAGAAGAGCGGCGGCTGGCCTTTGTCGCCTTCACGCGTGCGGAAAAAGCTTTGTACCTGACTGATGCGGAGGGACGGAACTTGGACGGCTCCTATCGGTATCCCTCCCGTTTCATTTTCAATGTAGACAAGGACCTGCTTGTTTACACGGAAGAACTTGATGAAGATCTGGTAAAGGAATCAAATTGGCATATCGACAGCAACGAGAAGCTAATGGAAGCGAAGACTTCTGAGCTCCCTTTTCGACCCGGCGACCGGATCGTGCACGGCATCATGGGCGCCGGCGAAGTAATCGGAATCAACCGGGACAAAGCTGCCTACTTAATTAAGTTCGATGACCTTGGGACGGTGAGGAATATAAGCCTGAGAGCTAAAATCGAAGCGGAAAACATCTGCTGACTATCATCAAAGACTTAAAGACGACCTAAGAAAGGCAGTACAAAAGATACAGCCTAACGGCTCAACCTCTATTCCTAGACGTTCAATCGTCAGCGCATTATAAACCACCATAAAGCCGCCCTCTATCTTCAATGCTTCGATTCTGGAAAGATAGAAAAGTGCATCCTCGATCTCTTCCGTCGTCGCGCTAGTCCGAAAGAGGGTGGATCTCTTGGAATATTTATCTTTCAATTCTGCTGAACCACTCGTTCGGCTGTCTTTTAGCATCTTCAAGTTAATTCTGGAAATACAAACAAAACTACTAGTGATACCTGACTGTATAAAATCAACTTCTTGATCCACCGCTACACGGCATCCTAAATTTCACATTGGTACTATAAAAGCACGAGTAAACGATCCGATGAAGGGATTGGATGCTCGTGCTTATTTACTTATAATTGGGGGAAATGGCCTGGCGTACTTCGCATTGGATTTCGCATCCGAAGGATAATCAGCCAGCCATCCCCTTGTTATATGCATTCGGTTCAGCAGATTGAAACCGTTGAGGCTTTCGTGTAACTAACCAATATGAATGGGTAATAAGCGAGGATGGATGCCAACAAACATATTTGGAGGAGTAGTATGATTAGCGTGGGGATTGACGTCTCAAAGGGGAAAAGTACAGTCTGTTTTATGAAGCCATATGGCGAAATAATTCATAAGCCCTTTGAAGTAAAACACACGGAAAGTGACTTGAAACACCTGGTAGATCGGATCAATAAACTTACAGAGGAAACCCGTGTAGTTATGGAGTCGACCGGAGCCTACCACTATCCGGTACTAACATATCTCAAAGATCGTGGTATATTTGTCGCTGTTATTAATCCGCTGGTAATGAACAAGTATATTAATGTGGCCATCCGTAAAGGCATGACGGACAAGCTTGATGCTATTAAGATAGCGAATTTTGGTTTCGATCACTGGTATTATCTCGTAGACTACTCGCCAACGCCGGATGTGTATGATGAGTTAAAAACGCTCAATCTTCCCCCTGCCCCACACGGAAAAGGAGAGCTCCTTGCGCGGCTCCCCGAAGATCTGCTGCAGTTCCACACCGGTAACTTCTTGCTGGCCTAATTCAGGAGTTTTTTGATTTGTACCATCTCTCTCCCCTCTTGAGCAGCCTGTTGGAGAGTTTCTCTATCCATATACTACTCTCCACACTGAACTCTTCTGTACCGTAGGGAGGATTACGACCAGGTGAGCGCTGGATTTAACCCCTCTCGGACTGGATCGTATCAATTGATAAATTTGTCCTGATAACGGGGGGCCATACTTTCAGGCTCTTCGCCATGTTTTCAACAATCATACTCGCCGTCTCCCTGTATTTTTCTTTCACCTCCGGATCCGTTCTGTCCAATGCGGTGAGCATCTTCAGCAGCTCATCGTAGGCTTTGATCATGTTATCGCGGTGAATGTTGAATTGTGCTTCCGTCGTCCTGATAGAGGATTTAGATTCCGCGTCTTTGAGCTTTTTCTCCAGTTCGGCAATTTTCCTGGCGGACGGGGCTTCTTCTTTGGCCGCCTCCAGCTCCCTTTGCTTTAAGGTGACTTTTTCCTGCTCGGCGGAGTATTTCGACTTGTAGTCCTTCACCTGTTGCTCCAAGCTTTGGGTCTGAGTGGTTAATTGGGCGAGTTCGCTGCTTTTCAAGATCAGGTCATTTTGGAGGTCTTTTTTCTCCTGAATAGCCTGGTCTCTGTCTTTGACAGCCTGTTGCAATTCCACTCTGGTCATGCTCTCGACATCGTGCTTGGCCATAAACTCTTCCCGCTCCTCTTCCGGGATCCCCAGGAGGATGAGTGCCTGGGTATAGGTCAGATTCGTCACCGGTGACGAATCTGACAAGCTGTCATTGTCGGGGGAAGCAAGCAGTTTCGTCCCGTACTCTTCACAGACCTGCATTAACCTATCGGCCGTTCGCTGAGAGTAACTGACCGATTCCTTCAACCACTTGCCCCATTCTCCATAGGGAAGCAGATCCTTAGCCTCCTTCAGGCGACAGCCAATCTCAATGGCACCGGCAAGGAGGATCTTCCCGGTCTGGTGTCTGATCATGTTTATTTCAGCCGCGATCACAAGCGGCGTGCGATCTGTGATCAAATCCTTCATAAGACTATCTGCCCTTTCTGTTACTTTATTCACAGAATATGGGGCGAGGCGTATGCGTGTGACAAACTTCATTCAAATGGCTTGTTAAAGAACCTGAATAGGAGGCGGGAACCTTATTTTTTATAGGTTGGCCGCAGACTGTAACCTCCGGACGGACAAGATCATAAAATAAAGGGACGGGCTGATTTCAAGCAGCCGGTCAATAGGTCGGAAAGGATGTGAGGACGATGGCAGTAAGTACAACGTCTTTAAATTCAACGCTGATTGTAAAATACCAGACCGGGACCACGCCCAGCGGCAGCCCGGAACTCAAACAAAAAACCCTGAATTACCTGAAGGCTGACGCCTCCGAACAGGATGTTTATGACGTGGCGGCAGCTTTACTCAGTCTGGGACAGCATCCGGTAACGAATGTGCTCCTGAGGAAAAATTTCGAGCTACTCGATGAGTAACCCTCAGGAAAATTTGCAAAAAAAGAGGTGGTACTATGGCTGTAACGACGAATAAGGTGGTAAGGTTAACGTTTACAACTGCCGGCGGCAAAACGTTTGCCATCACCATCCCCGATCCGAGGGAAAACTTGGATAAGGCTGAGGCCGAAGCCGTTATGGACACGATCATTCAGAAGAATGTATTCCTTACGCCCAGTGGCGAGCTGATCGGAAAGCGGGATATTAAGATTGTTGGAACAACGACCAACGACTTATACGACCCGCCGCAAGCTTAGGTAGAGCAAAAAAGGCGGCCGCGTGGCCGCCACTTCTCGCCTAACTTGTGGCGATGATTATCATGCAGAGGAACATCCGCCAGGGAGACCCCCTCCAGCTAGTTTTTCAAATCAGACGCACTTCATAGGTATTGGAGTCAATCAGAATCACAATCTTTCCCAGGGTGCGAGCAATAGAAAGGAGTTTCCCCGTGCTGCCGGGTTTGCCATTCCATACCACAAGCAGATAATTACTCTGTTTGACCATGTATTCCTTTTTCTTTCTGATACAATCCTTACTGTAATGACGCTGCAGTAGAGTTTCCTTATCGCATCGTTCTACAATAGAAAAGTACCTGTCACGCTACGCTATCGTCCAATTTGCCGCCTGATCCTCACAGGGAATAACGCACTCCAGGGTAACTTCGGGACAGTCTCTTTTGAGGTCAAGGACGATTTCTGCGACAAACTGGCCTAAACATAAATCAACACATAGGCCTTTGACACCCCCTCTCGTCGTTTGTATGAAAATCAGTTTAGCAAAATCATTATACAACGCAAATATTTTTTGACAAGTTTAGTTA
>DATMYU010000217.1:0-6185 GCA_035560775.1 Desulfosporosinus sp. | reverse complement strand
CATTGGGACATCCCTACACCATGCCCCCAACCCCGGCCCTCAAAAATAAAGACCCCGAACGGCTGGGAATCAGCACTCGTTCCTAATGACGTACTAAGAATTTTAGCTAGCAAGGGCCCCGATTCCTGCTGATGCAACGGTGTTGAGCCAAGGGACTCGCGAAATACGGTTAGGCCTGATTTACCGAATGAATCTCGGCTTGGCTCGATCGTTTGGGCCTCAAATAAACTTCCCAAAAAGGCCTCTGTTCGAATCGGCTGCCCAAAAGGGTAAAACGTTTTAACAAATGCTCGGCCAGTAACAGTCTGCGCCTGCCCAAACTCATCTTCCATCCTTACACTTTTTACCCTACCAGAGGGGAATTTGTCAAGTTCAATCTTTCTCACTGGCCCCAAACCAAAGGTCGAACCGAGCACAGGAGCAGAGACGATAAAGCGCCAATGATCTGCCGCACCGCCTACGCCTTCTGAATAGGGGTCAGGATGAGACACATTGTTGAGATCTACCTTTCCCCAAACATTTTTAGCGTCTTCAGTATATCCTCCGCTATGGGCCGAATAGAGTGCTTCGATCGGTTGCCTGCTCAGGACATCCACTAGAATTTCATCTCGAGTAGCCTCAATCGCCGCTGAAGCTTCCCCTTCCACGATCTTGCCAGCATACGCCTGATCTATATCTGGAGAATCCGTAATTGCTTTTTTGCCATTCTCAGTATGTTTAACTAAGTAGGTCCGAGCCGCTACGGCTTGGGCCTTGAGCCCCTCTATCCCACCATTTGCCCATTCATTGCTCATTTCAATCGGCACAACGCCTTTGAGGTAGTCTTCGCTGTCTACCAGATTGATTAATCGCCAATGATTATTCTGCCAATTCAGCTGTAGTCCGCCACGATAAACAACATCTTTATCACCCGGCGATTTAACACGAAGACTTCCTGGATTAATCCCTCTCAATTCCAAAACAGATCCGCTAAATATTTGGTAGTCTGCACCGTTAATCCGCAATACAGGAGCCCATCCCCCCCAGCCCACTTGAAGGGTAGAGACCTTTGGCAATTGGAGAGTCGTTTTATCCACGATCAGTTGATAGTCACCTTGTTCTACATCTATTTCGACCCACCCAGCCTGACCCAATTTCCAGACAAGCTCAACTGAAATCTCGTTTGCATAACAGGGCTTAATCTGTCCGAGCAAGAATATGAATAAGATCATCCATAAAAAGGAAAACCGACACATTATCCGCAGCAATCTCAACACCCACTTTCTGGTGTTAAGATTGCCCTATTTTCTCCGCATATATGCTTGAAATTCCTTAGCCCAGAAGGGAGAAGGGACGGTTCTGGACTTGTATACTAGGTCTCTCTTGGTAGCGGCACTCATGCGTTGTGCCCCTACCCATTGTTCTCCTAAAGAAAACTTGGCTGGCGCCCGAAGACACTGTCTTCGCACGTATTAGTCATTCTGTCAGCCGCAGGCGCCGGCGGCCGCCTAGTTGCACTTATACCACCCGAATTATGCTACTCAAAACTTATACTTTCTGTTTAGGTATGAAAAAGACCGCTTTCCGCCCTACTCTGGGGAAGCGGATATCCTAAATGCTGATACGCCCTGATGGTTGCCATCCGCCCACGGGGAGTCCGTTGCAAAAATCCCATTTGGAGTAAAAATGGTTCAACAACATCTTCAAGCGTTACGGACTCTTCCCCAATGGTCGCCGCGAGTGTATCCAACCCAACCGGTCCTCCAGCGAAGGTTTCAATAATGGTCCTTAATGCTTTCTGGTCAATCTGATCCAAGCCCATCGGATCGACCTCTAAGCGATTGAGTGCTTCCCGAGCTATCGTTTGCGTAACGATGCCGTCTTCCCAGACCAAGGCGAAGTCCCTTACTCGTTTTAACAGACGATTGCCAACCCTCGGAGTTCCACGAGAACGGCGAGCAATTTCTTCCGCACCGTCGTCAGTTATATCCAAACGTAAAATACTCGCCGCGCGAAGAACAATTTCCTTTAAATCCCCAACCTCGTAGAATTCCAACCGACTAATGACCCCGAAACGATCACGCAAAGGCGAGGTTAACTGTCCGGCGCGCGTTGTGGCCCCCACCAACGTAAAAGGAGGCAGAGACAAACGAATGGAACGAGCACTTGGACCTTTTCCGATCACGATGTCGAGACACCCATCTTCCATGGCTGAATAAAGGATTTCTTCTGTCGTACAGTTCAAGCGGTGAATTTCATCGATAAAAAGCACATCGCGAGGCTCTAAGGCCGTAAGAATAGCTGCTAAATCCCCAGGCCGTTCAATCGCCGGACCAGACGTGGTACGAATACTGACGCCCATTTCCGTTGCAATAATATTCGCCAACGTCGTTTTCCCTAAACCGGGCGGTCCATATAATAAGACGTGATCCAGCGCTTCCCCTCGAGTGGAGGCAGCCTGAATAAAGATACTCAAATTTTCTTTAACTTTTCTTTGCCCAATATAGTCACCCATACGATGAGGACGAAGTACTTCCCCTTCATGATCTGTCAGTTGTTCTTGGGGAGCGACCAGACGTTCTTCCATTTTTCAGCCCTCCTCTCGTATGCATCAAAGTTTAACCTCCAGAAATGAAAACCTAGCTTGCACCCGAAGACACTGTCTTTGCACGTGTTATCCTTCTTGTTAGCCACAGGCGCAGACCAAGGACGGCCGAGTGTCCCTGTAGCCAAGACTCGAGCCTGACGTTCGAGATTAGAGCGCTGCCAAGGATGGCTTGTGCGCCGTGATGGCGAGAAGCGACCCATCCGAAACTTATTCTTACAGACTTGGTGAAAGTAACCGCAGTGCCTTTTTGACCTGCTCTTCTGTCGTTAAATCACCGTCGTCTTTAATGACATGACCAAGAGCCTGACGGGCCTCTTCCAAACCAAAACCAAGGGCTAGTAATGTTTCAAGGGCTTCAGAGTGCGAGAGCACAGATACGTCTGAATACGCTTCTCCTCCAATTGGGAAAGAACTATGTCCTTTGAATTTCTCTTTAAGTTCTAAGATGAGCCGTTGCGCTGTTTTCTTACCGATACCTGGTACTTTGGTTAATAAGGTACAATTTTCACTTACGATTGCACTTTGAATTTGAACTGCACCAAAGGTTGAAAGTAATGATATCGCTGCCTTAGGACCAATACCAGAAACACTCAACAATTCAAGAAAAAGCTGTTTTTCTTCCAGAGAAGAGAATCCATAAAAGGATAAATCGTCTTCACGCATGACCACATGGGTGTATATGACAAGTTCCTGCCCAGGACAAGATTTAGCCAGGAGACCGTAAGGCACGGTCAGTAAATACCCAACCCCTTGTACATCTATAACCAGACGCTCTGATTGGATTTCCCACACCTTACCTCTTAACATTCCAATCATCGGAATTCCTCCATTCTCCGGTCCAAAGCATAGCTATGGGCATGACAAATCGCAATGGCTAAAGCATCTGCAGTATCGTCTGGCCTAGGGATTTCGTCCAGTCTTAATAATCCTTTGACCATTTGCTGGACTTGTTTTTTATCGGCTCTACCATACCCGACGACCGCTTGTTTAACCTGCAATGGAGTATACTCATAAACAGGAATGCCACGCTTTGCACCAGCGAGCAAAATAACACCCCGAGCATGGGCGACAGATAGGGCGGTAGTAGTATTGCGGCTAAAGAAGAGCTCTTCCACTGCCATGTGGTCCGGAGGATGTTCCCGAAGAAACGGGTCGATCTGTTCGTATAGCATTAGCAAACGCTCTGCTAAGGGTGTATGAGCAGGCGTTCGCCAACAAGCATAAGCGATTGCGCTTAGGTGATTTCCTTTTTGTTCAATTAATCCATAGCCCATAATGGCCGTTCCTGGGTCAATTCCTAAAATAATCATGCCACGTCTTCCTTTCAACATAATATATTTCGACAGAAGACGGCTGATTCCCTTTCTTCTATGTACCTTTTACTCTCGCCACAAAGGTTCATTAACTGTATCAATAAACGATTGCACTTCATCTAACGAGTAGAACTCGACCTTGGGTGCCATTTCCAACATTTCCTTTGGCCAAGCCTCAACATCTAATCCTGTTAGGATAACTTTGCCATTCTCTCCAGGTTCTCCTTCGATCACGGAAAGCACCCCCTGTTTCAGGCCAAAATGATACTTAACTTTTGCCGCGGCTTGATTTGTTGCAGCGGCTTCTGCCTGTAAAACATTTAAGGCGAAGCCTGAACGGTCTCTATCGTACCACCAAGACGTTACAACCGGTACGAGGACGCCAATTCCTAATCCGATAATAAGCACTAAATTTATAATTTTTAATCTGGACATAGCAAAAAACCCTCCTGACATAGTCCTTTTTGCTATAGTCTTGCCAAGAGGGCTTACTTTAATCGTTATGTTCTTATTGAATTAATTTTCCTTAAAACTCTTCATCCGCCAAGGCGTCCGCTAATTCGAAATTAGAATATACTCCTTGCGAATCCTCATGATTCTCTAGCGCATCCAGCAAACGAACAATCTTCCGCGCCTGGTCTGCATCCGTAATCTCGATAGTGTTTTTTGGAGTCGGGCCAAGCACAGATTCGCTAATGGCAACTTTTTGATCCACTAGAGCCTGCCGTACCTGCTCCATATCGTCAGGAGCGGTGTATACGACAAAACTGTCCTCATCAGTTTCCAAATCCTCAGCCCCTGCTTCTAAGGCCATCAGCATGAAATCGTCTTCGGTTAACTTAATCCCCTCACGCAGGATCGTCAATTGCCCTTTCTCTTCAAACATCCAACCGACACTACCCGTTTCGCCCATGTTTCCACCATTTTTGGAGAAGATATAGCGCACTTCGCCAGCGGTACGATTGCGATTATCCGTCAAAATATCAATCATAACTGCAACCCCACCCGGGGCATACCCCTCATAACGTAACTCTTCGTAGGTTGTTCCATCTGCTCCGCCAGACCCTTTAAGAATAGCGCGTTGGATATTTTCATTGGGCACATTTTCTGCCTTGGCGTTTTCAATGGCAATCTTTAAGCGATAATCGTTAACGTCCCCTCCACTGGCACGGGAGGCAACAACCAATTCCCTACCCAACTTTGTAAACATTTTTCCTTTATGGGCATCTGCCTTGCCTTTTTTATGTTTAATGTTTGCCCACTTTGAATGTCCTGACATGAAAAAATCCTCCTTACACTAGTCCACTATTAAATAGTTTAGCATAAGGCAATTTCTCTTGTAAAGAACTATATATTTCTATTAGCTGTGGCTAGTGAATAGATCCGTACTCAAATAACGCTCTCCCGTATCCGGAGCAATGGCAACCACGTTTTTACCCTCTCCCAAGGTTGCTGCTACCTGAAGTGCCGCACTGACCGCAGCCCCTGAAGAGATCCCGAGTAAAAGTCCCTCTTCGCGAGCTAAACGCCGTGTGATCTTATAGGCATCTTCATTACTTACTCGAATAATCTGATCCATGATCGTTTGGTTTAAAACTGCTGGAATAAACCCTGCGCCAATTCCTTGGATTTTATGTGGCCCCGGCTTTCCGCCTGAGATGACTGGAGACGATGCCGGTTCCACTCCAATGATTTTAACTTCAGGAATACGAGCTTTTAATATCTCACCTACCCCAGTTATTGTCCCTCCAGTTCCTATGCCAGCAACGAAAGCATCTATATTGTCCAATTGATCGAAAAGTTCTAAGGCTGTGTTGCGACGGTGTGCTTCCGGGTTAGATGGGTTTTCAAATTGTTGAGGCATATAGTATTCAGGGTTTTCGCTGACCAGTCGGTTTGCTGCTTCAATAGCCCCCTTCATGCCCTCTGATCCAGGCGTTAACACAAATTCAGCGCCATAGGCGGCCATTAGCATACGCCGCTCAACACTCATGGTTTCCGGTAGAACGACAATTAAGCGATAACCACAAGCAGCCGCGATCATAGCCAACCCAATCCCGGTATTCCCACTTGTCGGCTCGACAATAGTCCCCCCTGGCTGAAGCACTCCTCGTTCCTCAGCATCCCGTATCATCCCCAAGGCTATGCGATCTTTTATGCTGCCTCCAGGATTAAAATACTCCATTTTGACATAAATATTGGCCATTCCTGGCTTAACCACCCGCCGTAAACGTACCAAAGGGGTCTGCCCTATCAAATCAGTAATAGAATCAACGACTCTCATG
>DATMYU010000216.1:0-2192 GCA_035560775.1 Desulfosporosinus sp. | reverse complement strand
GATATAATATAACCCTTTGCTTTTTCTGTGAAGCCATTATAAAAGGAAACACTTATAATGGCATACTTGTACCCCCTTTCCGACCATCATATGCATTGAAAGAAGAAGGAGCGTAAGCACACCTTTAAAGAAAACTTGGCTGACGCCCGAAGACACTGTCTTCGCACGTATTAGCCATTCTGTCAGCCGCAGACGCCGGCGACCGCCTAGTTGCACTTATACCACCCGAATTATACTGCCTAAAACTTATGCTTTCTGTATAGGTATGAGTCGAAACCATTTGGAATAATGGTCTCTTCACTTTGAATGACGTCGGCTAAAGACCGCCAGCATAGCTGTCCTGCGCATAAGAATGATAATAAGCAAGGTAAAAACCACGAAGAGAATAGCGACGGCCCAAATCCATTGCCCCTTGGCCCCAAGTACAGCGGCCACACCGAAGCAAGCGCTTATCCCATACATTAATAGTACTGCTGACCGTTGGCTCAACCCAGCATCCAGTAGACGATGGTGTAAATGCCCTCGATCAGCTGTCGCCATAGACTGCCCTCGCAGCTTTCGGCGAATAATGGCAAAGGTTAAGTCTGTAACCGGCATGCCTAAAACAAGGAGCGGGAAAACCAATCCCAGAATCGTTGCCGTTTTAAGCAAACCCATGATGGAAATTCCTCCGATAATGTATCCGAGGAACATACTTCCTGAATCTCCCATGAAAACACGCGCCGGAGGAAAATTAAAACACAAAAAACCAAGGAGCGCTCCTGCCAAGGCCAAGGTAAGATGGGCAGCCGGAAGTTGGCCGATTCGATTTGCAGACCAAAACAGCAAAATTGCTACTATAAAACAAATTCCTCCGGCTAGACCATCAAGTCCATCTGAAACATTTACTGTGTTAACCAAGCCGACAACCCAAAAGAGCATTAGTATAAAGCCAATAGCTCCTAGACCTAAATCCTTGAAATTAACTGAATGATTAATAAAAGGTAAAGAGATAGCGTTCATGGAAAAGCCAAAGGCGAGAAGTACTGACGCCGCCGCGATTTGCCAAAATAGCTTAACCAAGGGTCGCATTCCACGGATATCATCCCATATGCCAACCACCACAATGATGCTACTCCCAATGAATAACCCCCATATTTGCATAATAGTAGCTACATCCATTGAATAAGATTTATCCCACCATTGTATGACCAAGGCTGCACTCCAAAATGCAGCATATATTGCCAACCCGCCGAGACGAGGAATCGGTTTAGTGTGAACATGTCGACCACCTGGATAAGCAATAGCTCCCCATTTAGCCGCCAGTTTCATAGAAACTGGAGTAGTGATGACTGCTATCACAAGCGCCATAAAAAAAGTTAACACATACGTCATGATGGTTCCTCCACTGCCCCCGCTTCGCACTTATACACTATATTTTCAACTTTGGGTGCCATTTTCTCTGCTCCTTTCTATACAAGACCCGGAAACCCCCATTGGCGCAATACCTCGTAAACAACAACTGCTACGGAATTCGATAAGTTCAAAGAACGGGCTTCCGCACGCATCGGCAACCGTAAGGCCGTATCCGGGTAACGCATTAAAATTTCGGCAGCTAATCCTTTTGTTTCCTTCCCAAAAAGCAGGTATCCCCCAGGCTCATAGGTTATGTCAGTATACCCTCGTCCACCTTTTGTAGTCGCTAAGTATCGGGGTCCTACAGGGTTCTTTTCCTCAAAATCCTCGAAATTTTCATAGACAAATATATCAAGTAAGTGCCAGTAATCTAAGCCAGCACGTTTTAATTGCTTGTCGTCAATACTGAATCCTAATGGTTTTACTAAATGAAGTGTTGCCCCAGTTGCAGCACAAAGCCGAGCCACATTCCCCGTATTCGGAGGAATTTCCGGCTCAACTAGGACAATATTCAGGCGCTTGTTCAAGACGTTTGTTCCCCTTTCAATGACACGATGTGCAATTCCCACTACATCCTGCTGAGCAGTTTCCTCCCCCGGAACCTCCAGAGAGACCAAGACTTGCAAATCCAGAGATTTGCTTCGTTAGTCCAGTGAGCCCACACGCTGAGCACAACAACGCTTCACCATTTTCCCCCATTCTACACAATTCCGTTGTCACAGAGCCGCAGTTTGGACACTGAAATTCATACATAGGCATGTATTAGATTCCTCCCAGTTATAAAGTATCTACACTAC
>DATMYU010000215.1:0-6343 GCA_035560775.1 Desulfosporosinus sp. | reverse complement strand
GTATGAAAAAACGCTAGCAGCAAAATATTCTGGTAAAGAACCATGCGAAAATATGATTGGAATGTGCTATCCAAGTATGGTGCCTTCAAAGTACATGCAAAAAAGCATGTCCAACAAAAGCTATTACATCCTCCTCAGTTTAGCTGCGAAAAATGTGGAGGAGATATGTATCCAGAATATTACAAGGGGCTTCATGGCTACGAATACAAAATTTCAGATATCCAAGAACAATAAAAGGACCGAGGCGCAGCCTCGGTTTTTCTTATTCCGTTTACATTGCGTTTAAGTTCCATTTAATTTGCGTTTAAGTTGCTCCTTTATGATACTCCTATCAACAAATTGAAGGCGTATCAACGCTGAAATTATAAAGGAGCAGTGCACATGTTAAATTACGGATAGCAACAAGGCTTGAGAATCTACAGGCTCAAGATATTACAGCAGTAGGAGACGCAAGCAGAGATATCAGAATTGATTAATAACGATAGGCAGTTGTTGCCTACGACTAAGGGAGGTTAGATTCTTGCTTAAAATCATCAAACGATTATCCTTGAGCTCGGTGATTGCGGCTATCAGTTTTTTGCTGGTACAGATTGTATGCGCACTCTATTTGCCCTATCTTACAGCGGATATTGTCAACAAAGGTTTAATAACGGGTGATATTTCCTATATTTGGTCACAAGGTTATCTAATGATCGCACTGTCTGTGGGCAGTTTGTTGGGCGCACTGGTCAACACCCTTATTTTTTCCAGAGTATCTTATAAACTGGGGGGCGAGCTCCGGAGTGACATTTATCGCAAGGTACTTTCATTTTCAAACTATGAGTTTGATAAATTTGGTGCTTCATCACTGATGACCCGGAATACCAATGACGTTACCCAGGTACAGAACTTGGTGGAAATGGGGCTAAAATTCGTGATCCTTTCGTTGGCCATGCTGGTCGGCGGAATCTTAATGACCGCCTTGCTCAGTCCTGTTTTGGCATTAATATATTTAGGCGTAGTTCCTTTTTTGGCGGCTGCGGCCTTTGTTGTCTACCGTTTTGCCAGTCCCTTGTACGCCAAGATGCAAAAACTTTTAGACACTCTTAACCGATTTTTCAGAGAAGGGCTTACGGGTGCCAAAGTGATCCGGGCCTTCAACAATGAGGATAAAGAGTATGAAAAATATAGAGCCTCAAACCGCGAATATACGAGAGCTGCCATCACGGCAGGTACCATCATGAGTGTCTTCGTTCCTCTCATTACTCTGCTGATCAGCCTGTCCACCCTCCTTATTGTCTGGATTGGCGGCACTTCCGTGGCGGCAGGCACGGTGCAGATTGGCTCGATTATGAGTGCTATCAGTTATGCTGTGCAAATTTTGATGGGGTTCGGGATGATGACCCAAGTGATACTGTCCATTCCTCGCGGTCAAATTTCCGCGGCTAGAATCAATGAGGTGCTGGATATGCCGCTCAGTGTTAAAGATCCCCAACTACCATCCGAGCCGGAGAAGGGGACGTTCTGTTTCGAGCAGGTTGATTTTCGCTATCCGGGTGCTGTAAGGAAAACATTGGAGAATATCAACCTGAAAGTCGAGGAAGGGCAAACCCTCGCCATCATAGGCAGCACCGGTGAGGGTAAATCGTCCCTGGTCAACCTGATTGCCCGGCTTTACGATGTGGAAAAAGGATGTGTAAAAATTGGCGGTATAGATGTTCGAGAACTAAGTCAGACGAAGCTTCACGGGCTGGTCAGCCTTGCACCGCAAAAATCCACACTGTTTATGGGTACTATCCGAGAAAACATGCTGCTTAGCAAGCCAAATGCCTCGGATGAGGATATATGGGCGGCACTTGAAATGGCTTCTGCCATGGAGTTTGTGACAAGCCTTGACAAGGATGTGGAAAAAAGCGGCGGCAATTTCTCCGGCGGTCAAAAACAACGGCTTTGCATCGCGAGAACTCTGCTTAAGGACGCTAAACTCTATATATTTGACGACTCGTTTTCGGCGCTTGATTTTAAGACCGACACATTGGTGCGCGCAGCCATGAAAGAAAAGCTTAAATGTGCCATTACCGTCATTGTGGCGCAGAGAGTCAGTACGGTCATGAACGCAGATTTGATTGCAGTTCTAGATCACGGAAAACTTGCGGGGCTTGGCACCCATGAACAATTAAGGGCTTCAAACCCTATTTATCAGCAGATTATCGATTCGCAGTTTTACAAGGAGGTAGCAGTATGAACGGAAAGGGTATGGGTGATAATAACAATAAAAAAGGCTTAATCAACGCTAAACCTAAAAATATGTGGGGTACCATTAAAAGACTTTTGGGATATATGAAAAAAAGCAGCTGGTTACTTGTCCTTACAGTGATCGTGGCAATCGCGGGAACCATTATGCAGGTTATCAGCCCTAAGATACTTGGGAATGCCCTAACCTTGATTTTTAATGGGATAAAACAGTCAAGCGGCATTGAGTTTGGCGGGTTGTTGACAATCCTGTTAACGGTGGCCGCGTTGTATGTGGGCGTCTTCATAACCTCATTTTTGCAAGAGAGAATGATGACCGTCGTTGCCCAGAAGACTACCTATACGCTCAGAAATGCACTAAAGGCTAAAATGAACAAGGTCCCGATCTCTTTTTTTGATAAAAATGCCACGGGCAATCTGATGTCGATCGCCGCAAACGATGTCGACAATATCGCGACCAATTTGCAACAAAGCGTGATCGGAATTATTTCTAGCGCAATTCTAATAGTCGGAATGCTAGGGATGATGATTTCTATAAGTCCTATTCTTACCTTGTTGGCTTGTGTATCGATACCGTGCAGTTTACTGGTGATGACCCTATTGACACCCCAAACGAAGAAAAATACCAAAAAATATTACAACCTGCAAGGGGAACTCAATGGACGAATCGAGGAAATCTATCAGGGGTTTTTGGTGACCAAAAGCTTCAACGGCGAAGAAGTTGCTTTGAGGAAGTTTGATGCCGTGAACGCCAAGCTGGTAACGTCCGGTTGGAGGGCCAGATTCTTTGGCGGTATTATGATGCCAAGCATGAGTCTTATCCAAAACATCATCTATGTTCTGATCGTTGTGGTGGGTGCCGTCAAAGTGGTGGGAGGCTCCATCATTATCGGGGATATGCAGGCCTTTCTACAGTATTCCACCCAGTTTACATCTCCGCTTGTAAAACTCTTGCAGATTTGGGGCAACCTTTTATCCACCATCGCCTCTGCTGAACGTATATTTGAAGTACTGGATGCCAAAGAAACGCTTGATTATCAGAAAGAGTTTCCCAATAACGATGATGAAACAGCAAAGGTTGTCTTCGAACATGTGAAGTTTGGCTATAATGGTGCTACTTTAATGAAGGATTTTTGTATGGAAGTCAAAGATGGGCAGATGGTGGCAATTGTCGGACACACCGGTGCGGGAAAAACTACGCTCATCAATTTGCTGGAACGATTTTATGAGATCCAGGATGGAAGCATCCGCATTGATGGAACGGATATCCGCAATGTCGGTCCTGACAAGGTTCGCCAGCAGATCGGTATGGTGCTGCAGGATACCTGGCTATTTTCCGGTACAATCTATGATAATATCCGCTACGGGAATGCAAAGGCATCCGAAGAGCAGATCTACGCTGCGGCAAAAGCGGCCTACGCCGATGACTTCATCCAAAAAATGCCGGATGGCTACAATTCGATCTTAGGTGAGGAAGCCGATAATATCTCCCATGGGCAACGCCAGCTAATCACGATTGCCAGAGCTTTTGTCAGCAACCCTGACATCTTGATTTTGGATGAAGCAACATCGAATGTGGATAGCCGTACAGAATTAGTGATCCAAAGCGCCATGAAGCGATTGCTCAAAGGACGCACGAGTTTTGTGATTGCTCACCGGTTGTCAACGATTTACGATGCCGACCGCATTTTAGTTATGGATAAGGGTGACATCGTAGAAACTGGGAACCACAAGGAGCTGCTGAGTAAGAACGGAACCTATGCGGATATTTATAATAGCCAATTCGCGCAAAAAAGCGCCTAAGGGCATTTGTCTTTACCACTAGCCCATATCGGTCTAGTGGTTTTATTTTCCGATTTTATAAGAGGGGTAAAAATGCGTAAAATCAAGGATATGGAGATGGAAAAGAAAATAGTTTAGGAATTGTTTAGATTTTATCATCTGATTATTTAGAGGTATTTTGTAAACTTGGTATTGTAATAGAATGCAGATGGGTGTTTATGAAAGAATTGAAGAAAACAAATCAGTTTATAAGAAAAGGAGTTGAATTGGAATGTATGAGGGGATTATTGGTCAGACCCTTGGTAAGGTAACAAAATTACTTCTCGCGTCAGCGGGACCGTTGCAATATTTTCTTGACACGCCTGGAGAAACCCATGTTCACTGTCTGGAACAGGCCTATGTTACATTGACTCATGATGGAAAAGAGGAGGTCGCTAGATTATTCAAGGATCATCATTCGATGCTTACCAAAGGATTATACTGGGCTGACCGGGGTTGGAAAAACGTTAACCACTTTTATAGCCATTCCGACAAGCAAGGGAGCATGATCTGGCCGGGCGCAACAGGTGAGTGCCAGTGCTATTTCAATCGGGCTTTCACTTTGTTTCCAAATGACGTCGATAAAGGTATGTTCTTTCTCGGAGCTGCGCTACATCTAGTACAAGACATGTGTGAACCACACCATTCCTTGGGGATTCTTTTCGACGGTCACAAAGAGTTCGAAGCCTGGGCGACTCAAAACTGGGCTAAGTTTCCTGCTAAGAGTGGTATGTATCTGCCATTTTCTCACCCAGCCCAATGGATTGATTATAATGCTCGTTTTTCAGCCCGCCTATATCCCTTGGTATCCTTGGAGAGAGGGTGTTCGGAAGAGAGTTATACCAAAGCGTCAGAAATTTTGATTCCTCTAACGATTGCCACTTCTGCTGGGTTTCTCGATTTTGTTCATCAACAATTAGACGGTTTAACCTTAAGGCTTGAGTAGATTTTAAGAGAATGTGGAGAGGGAGGGATAGCGTTGAGACAGTTAAGGATTCTTGTATTTTCTGCTGGGTTTGGAAACGGACATTTTCGGGCTGCAGAAGCCATGATTGAAGGCATACGTGTTAAGGCGCCTGATGCAGAAATCATTCACTTGGATTTTGGCGATTTATTGAGTAAGCGGCTAAACACAATGGCCAAAAATGCTTACCTTGAGATGACTAAACATACCCCGAGAATTTGGGAAAAGCTATATAATATTACCGATAAATTACAACCTGAATCGAGGATTCAACGTTTTCTGAAACAATTGGGTCGTAGCGATTTTCTTCAATACATTCAGGCATTTGCACCAGATCTTATTGTCTGTACCTATCCAACCATTTCTTCGATTTTAGCCCAACTGAGACTCGAACAACTTCTTCAGGTACCAGTTATCACCGTAATAACAGATTATACTCTCCACAGTCACTGGGTTCATCCAGGGGTTGATCAATACATGGTGGCCTGTGAGGAAGTAAAGGCTAGTTTAGTATCCTGGGGAATCAAGGCACCACGTATTCTCGTGACGGGGATCCCGGTCAGCCCAAAATTCGATCTGGAAATGGATCGAGGGCGCATAATTTCTAGGTTAGGATTGAGACCAGATATCCCCACCTTTCTAGTGATGGGGGGAGCCTATGCGGGTTCGAAAAGTGCCACAAGAATCTGCAAAACACTGGCAGATTCTCCTGAACCAGTCCAGACTATTGTTGTTTGTGGTAAAAATACAAGACTTTATCATTCTTTAGGAGAGGTTATCGAGCAATCAGTGAACCCCATGGTACGGTTAGGGTACGTTCATAATGTGGAAGAACTAATGTCCGTTTCCGACTTGATCATTTCTAAGGCTGGAGGTTTAACAGTTTCCGAGGCACTAACGAAGCACTTGCCGCTGGTTATCTATAAGGCCATACCAGGTCAAGAAGAAGAAAATGCGCGTTTTGTAGAACGTTTAGGTGCAGGGCAGGTTGCAGGCACAGAAGAAGAACTGGGCTGGATTCTAAAACGTTTTTTGAGCAATCCAAAAGAAATGGAGAAAATCCGTGAGAAAGCGGCCGTCGCTTTACCAGGTCACTCCACGGAACGGGCAGTTGAGGCTATGCTGCAATTAACAATGAAGAGAAGAAATGAGCAAAAAATCGGATAGTCGATTTGTTGGATGGTAGCATTGTTTGTGCTTATGAAATCAGCTATTATTGAACCAATGACAGGGAACGATCAATCGTAGTAAACCCTTTGTGTTGTGGGAAGAGAGGTTAGTATGAAAATAAGAAACAGAATTTTCATTTCTAATACAGTAATGGTT
>DATMYU010000214.1:0-6025 GCA_035560775.1 Desulfosporosinus sp. | reverse complement strand
CTTTTTCCACAATATCAAAGAACGTATTGATTTCATCTTCGGTCAGATTCTTTTTGAGTTGTTCCTCAACAGAAACGAGCTTTTGGATAATTTGATTATGGATGCTAAGAGCTTTATCCGTCAAAACAATCTTTTTCAGTCTCGCATCACCGGGAACCGCTTCACGCGTAATTAGATTCTTTTTTTCCATTGATTGTAGGATACCAGTGGCAGTAGAGCGCCGGATGTTAAATTCTATTTCCACATCCTTTTGAAACACATCGGTATGCGCTGATTCTATCTGTATAAAATCAATCACATGTCCTTGTAATCCAGTAATATTTTTTGGTACCGCAGAATCAATGCTACGGACGATCTGAATAGAAAGGATTCTGATCGCAAGCCCTATCGATTTATTGTGTTTCATTACGTACTCCTCCTATATGTTAGGTAGCTAACATAGCATAATACAGCATGTAAGTTTTGTCAAGGCATTTTGAAGGAGGAAACTCATTGTCGCTTTTTTCATTCGCAAAGGGTATAAACGAAGCCAAGGATGCCGGAGAAAGAGTTATGGGATTTGATTTCTTACAGGCAACGCCGAAAGAACGGTTTATAATAATTTTAACCTTAGTCGGATTATTAGCTGTTGCTGGTGTTTTGTACCTCTATGACAAACGGAAAAAGAAGAAATAGGTTGAAAACGAAATCTTTCATGTGATTCAGTTTGTCTGAAAAGAGATACATATAACAAGGGAGGTTAACTTTAAAGCTCGACTACGCTCCCCTTTTTATATGTGCTTTATGTATTGAAGCCGCTTAAAGATGTAAGACGAAAAAAAATTAGAAACTTTGAAACGCTTTTATTCAAGCTGAGTCTTATGGACAGGAGGTGAGAATGTGACGGATTTCGGAGAAATATATACAGAACACTTTTTAGATGTATATAAATATGTGTTCACCCTGTGCCGGAACGAGACCATTGCGGAAGAGGTTACGCAGGAAACTTTTTTCAAAGCCATGCGGCATATAAATCAGTTCAATGGAAGCTGCAAATTTTATGTATGGCTTTGCCAGATTGCTAAAAATACTTACTTCTCACTTTCCAAAAAACAAAAGCGGATGGTTCTGGACATAGATGCGGATTTTCCAGATATAGCCTCAGACTTAGAAAAAGATTACTTTGATAAAGAAGCGGCAACGCGATTACACGTTCTGCTTCATAATCTGAATGAGCCATACAAAGAGGTCTTTACTTTACGGGTATTCGGAGAACTGCCATTTTCTCAAATCGGTGAGTTATTCGGGAAAACCGATAGTTGGGCAAGACTGATTTTTTATAGGGCCAAAAAACAATTACAGGAGGCAATGAAATGAAAATATCTTGTGAAATCATTAAGGATTTACTGCCATTGTATCACGACGGCGTTTGCAGTAATGATAGCAGAACGATGGTTGAAGAACACCTTGCTTATTGTGATAGCTGCAAAGCCGAGTTGCAGGCAATGGACGATGAATTACCCCTTAACAATGCGGATCAAAATTTGAACGAGGCCGAAGCGGTAAAAAAACTGTCAAGGAGGTGGAAAAAAGGAATGAATAAGTCGTTGTTGAAAGGCATTTTAATCACCATTGTGATAATTGCCCTTGTTGCCCTTGTTCTTTATAGCTTCATGGATTTTAGGATTTTACCCAAACCCTATTGATTGGAGGAAAATAATTTGAGCCACTACATTTTAACTGCAGAGCATATCCAAAAACAGTACAACGGGAATACAGTTTTGCGGAACGTTTCCATTCATATTAAGAAAGGCGAAATTTACGGATTGGTTGGTAAAAACGGTTCCGGAAAAACGACCCTATTTCGTATTCTGACAGGACTTATTCAAAGATATAACGGAACAGTTTCCATTGGAGAAACTGGCGTTCAGAAAATCAAAGTTTCTGCGGTTATTAACTCTCCGGCGTTGTTCCTTAATTTGAGCGCCTTTGAAAACATGAAAGCGCAAGCCCTCCTGTTGGACATGTACGATGACAGCCGGATTAAACAAACCCTGAAAACTGTTGGATTAGCGGATTGCAAAACAAATTGGTAAGAAATTTTTCACAGGGCATGACGCAAAGACTGAAACTGGGAATGGCACTGCTGGAAAACCCGGATATTCTCATTTTAGACGAACCTGTTAATGGACTTGACCCCGATGGTATTGCAGAGCTGCGGGAACTACTGCTCCACTTAAATCACGCCGGCGGAATGACAATTCTGATTTCCAGCCATATTCTAAGCGAACTGGAACAAGTAGCCACTTGCTTTGGTATTTTGCATGATGGCGAAATCGTTAAAGAGGTGTTCATCCAAGACCTGCTTCAAAGTGGGACTACTTTAGAAGAGCTATATATGCAGTCCACCAAAGGGGGAAAACAGTGATGACGAATATCTGGAAAAGTGATCTTTACAGAATGGGAAAAAGCAAGCTGCTTTATGGTATTGCGGCGTTTACATGCATCATAGCTTTCTTGCTTATAATGCTGATTCGTCAGGATATTCGTTTGGGTATTTCTGTTTTCGGAAATTTAACGGCATTCAAAGGAATCGACGATATTATTCGGATTGGTATAGCGTATCAAAAAGGATTGGGGATTCTCGTTGCCGTTCTGATTTCTGTTTTTATCGGTCAGGAATACCAATGGCAGACATGGCAGCAGAAATGGCTGACAAGCAAGAACCGCATTTATATTTACTTGTCAAAAGCGGCGCTTTCGTCGGTGGTGTCCGTTGCAATCTTCCTGATCTTTCAAATAATTGCGCTTCTTAGTTCCGGTCGGATACAGGAAATGTTGACGCCGGAATATGCAGGCATGATGATAAGCAGCGTTTTTATTTACGCCGCCTTGGGATCGGTAATTTGTTTGCTCTCCATGCTGGTCAAAAGCAGTACGGCATCAATTATTGTTTGCCTTGGCTATGTGTTGTTCAGCGAAACCCTGGTGTCCGTGATAAAAAACTTAAGTAGTTTCTCCGATACGACTGCAAGGCTTGTCGAATGGGGTGTCCGACATTCGATTTACGGTATGTCGTCGATTGTTTCTGGAGCATCAGTTTCAACAGACCTTGTAATAACCATTTTAATAAATTCACTTGCAATCATGCTTTTATCTACCGCGATTGGATTGTTTCTTTTTCGGAAGTACGAATTATAAGATTACCGACCGCGCAAGGAATGTACATCTTTTGCAGTACACCGCGAAGCGTGGCAGGCGGATTTTGAATAAACAGCTTATCGCCGTTATTCTCTCGGCGTTTTTGCTGACCACCGCCTTGCTTATGGTTTTCGGGGCTGTTTACAGCACGAACGGTACATGGCCGTTTTGGAATAACGGACTGACCTCTTTCCTCAACATCATGGTCACATTCTTTGGTTTGATATAACCTACGGTCAATATATCGCCGTTTTTATATTGCGCTGCTTTATATCCTGTGTCTGGGTGCAGCAGCCATTGAGTTTATGCTTTCAAGATTCAGTCAGAATCTGATAACCCTGATACTGAAGCTCATTCCCGTGTTTCCCGTGGTTGGGGCGCTTTGTTTCAGCGTTTTTTACTGCACTTTTAGTTCGACGAACATTTTATATATGGGAACAGGTATTATCGGAAGAATTAAAGCCGCTATTTTTCCTTACACCCCAAGCCGAAACAGTCCGAAAAAGAGGAAGCTAAGCAGGACAAAGCGAAACCGGCAAAAAAGAAGAGAAGCAGCAAATTAGAGCGATAACCCGAATAAAAGTTTATCGCTCCAATTTGCTGCTTATTATAAGTGTCCTTGAAAGTTGGGCACCATTTCACAATATTTTATTGAAAGTTCTGCATGAAATGAGAGGCAGAAAGTAACAATGAAAATCGCCCAAACGCAGTATTCAAGCGGTTTTTGATGGCTATTGTGAACGCTTCATCCTCAAGGGGGCAGGTGGTGTGCCGCAATTTGTTCAGTGGACAGGTGCTTTATGTTAGGCTGGGAGTGCGAAATGAGCAGTTTCCATTTTTGAAATAGGGTTTTATAAGGGAGCGAATTTTTTATTTCTTCTCTTTACATACACTACGTTGGAGTAGTACAATAAAATCACTACAAGGATGTAGTGGAAATTGCCGCAGACGTGCGGTAATGAACGGAGAGGTGTACACCATGACCAATTTTCAAAAACTATCTGAAACGGAAATGGAAGTGATGCAGATTATATGGGAATCCGGCCATCCCATTACGTCCGGTGAGTTGCTTGACATTTTTGCGCGGAACAGGGGGAAGGAATGGAAAGGGCAAACCATAGCAACCTTTCTGGCAAGGCTGGTTGAGAAGGGCGTCCTGATTTCCACAAAACAGGGCAGGGCGAATATCTACACACCCCGCATTTCACCGGAGGAATACAAGAGCCAAGAAGCAAAAAGTGTGTTGGAAACTCTGTATGAGGGTTCCGTAAAAACCTTTCTGGCAACGCTTTATGACGGCAAAAAACTGACGAAGGACGAAATGGCCGAACTTAGGCGCTGGTTCGCAGAAAAGGCAGGTGAGGGAAATGGGTAATCTGCTTTCAAGTCTGCTTGCCATGTCCGTTGCGGGAAGTGTGGTTGTCGGGTTAATGCTGCTGCTTCGGCCTGTAACGGCAAAAATCTTTCCCGCTAAGTGGCAATACGGAATGGGGAAGATGGCAATCGCCTTTTTTCTCATACCTGTTTCCCTTTTTTCTGGAAAGTTCTCTCTTCTTTTGCCTCAAACCATAACCCAAAGCCATTATTCCGAACCGCCGACTATGGCTATTCCGGGCGCCTTACGGCCAAACGGTTTCGTGGACGCGATGGATGGTGTAATGAAAAAGCATTTGTCTGTTGAGGTGATGGGAGCGATTTTGTTCATTTGGTTGGTGGGAGCAATGGTTTTTACCGGGTGGCATTTCTATTGCTACCGCAGATTTACCAAACAGCTTCGGGCAAACAGCATTCCCGTACCGGAGGATGTGGAAGCCACCGCCTTGCTTTCCTCATGCCAATCGGCACTGGGCATCCATGGCGAAGTAAAACTCATGCAAAACTATAAAATCGCAAGCCCCATGCTTGTTGGGCTAATTCGTCCCATGATATTGCTGCCAACCTCGAACATGCAAGAAATTGACTTGAAACTGGTATTGACCCATGAGCTTACGCACCTGAAACAAAAGGATTTATGGGTAAAAATGCTTGCTTTGGCTGCGGGAATGCTGCACTGGTTTAACCTTTTAGTCCATGTTCTCCGCAAGGATGTAAACACATGGGTCGAGTTGTCCTGTGACGAGGCGTTGGCATCCAAAATGTCCCATGAGGAAAGAAAACTTTATGGCGAAACCATCTTAAACACGCTGGACATATCTTCCGGCATTGACATGGCTTTTTGTTCTTCCCTAAGAGGGAGTGGAAAGCACATCGAAAGGAGATTAACCATGTTGTTAAACGTTAAGAAAACTAAGAAGCATATTGCGGTTTTTGCTGTTGTAGCAACCCTTGCAATCGGTGGTACCGGAATGGCTACTTCTGCTTATGCTGCGGAAAATACCCCCAAAGTGGATTCTACTTTGCAGCAGATTAAAAAGCCGGGAAATCCATCAACACAGATAACGGACGGAAATGAAGCCGCAGCAAGCCTGATTCCGTCCGATACCGCCGTGGTAATGAACTCCATAGATAACGAAAAAATGGTTGAACTCAAGGGTGATGGGAAAGAATACACCTTTGATGAATTCAAACAGTGGATGGAGGATGCACGTCTTGAAGCCGCCGAACTGGTGAAATCGGGTATATGGGCTCAGGAGCAAGCCGATAAAAAGCTGGCTTCTTATGAAAGTTTGATAGCCGAGATTGAGAAAAATGGCGGCAAGACATTTGGGAAACTGATAGATAAAGGGGACGGCGTTTTCCCTGAGAGCATCGAGACCTTCTACGCCGCCGACGAGCTTGTATTTGAGCTTCCCGCCAAACTCGCAGATACAACAAATGGCGAGGTCGGTTTTGTATTGAGCGTCCA
>DATMYU010000213.1:0-4163 GCA_035560775.1 Desulfosporosinus sp. | reverse complement strand
ATAAGAAAGTGAGTCAATATGAAATAAATTTATATAGGTAATCGTACAGGGGATCATATTTTCCTTCTGCGCAACAGATTTATACGGAGATATTAGCGTTAAAGAAGATGCGAGCAGGTGGACAGGAAGGAGGAGATTAGTAAATGAATTGGTTGTTGGAACGGGTACAACCAGATTCAACAATGGGAATGACCGCGAGTGTAGACTTTTTTGATGGCTTTGGAGTTCTATTATTGCATAAGGGACAGATGATTACAGAAGAGATAAATAATCTCCTGCAGAAACGAGAAATTTTTGTTTGGAGAAAACAAGAAAACATAAGTTATCCGGCTGAGAAGGTGAAAGCCTTTTCTAAAGATGTGTATATAAAATTAGTGGGTTCCTTATGGGGTATTTACCATGAAGCGAAGCTTATCCAACCTGAGCAGATCGAAAAAACTGTTGTGCTCGTAGAAACTATTCTAAAAGAGCTAAAACCCATAAATGTCTATCTGGATTTAGATGTGGTACGATTAGACTTGGAGAAGTTTAAACAACATGATTATGGAACGTTCGTGCATAGCGTGAACGTCGCTTTATTAGCAACAATTACGGGTATGCGTTTGGGATATAAAGAGAAGAGACTCAAGTATTTGACCTTGGGGGCACTGCTTCATGATTTAGGAAAATTGACTGTACCAAAAGAAATTTTAAATAAGCCTGGAAGTTTGACGGATGACGAGTTTGTCATTATGAAACAGCACCCACTGAGGGGAGTAGAAATGCTTAAAGATGCCTGTTTATTACCTTGTGTGTTAGCGACGGTCAATGAACATCATGAACGTTGGAATGGGAAGGGCTATCCTTACGGATTAATCGGGAACAATATTCATATGGATGCTCAAATCGTAGCCGTTACCGACGTTTATGAAGCATTGACCGCCGACAGGCCGTACCGCAAAGGCCTACCACCCTACCATGCCCTGGAAATGATTATCGCTTGGTCGGGAAAAGACTTTGACCCGAAGATTGTTAAGGCTTTTCGAGAATCCCTCATTTTATACCCCGAAAATGCTATTGTTACTCTCAATACGAGAGAAGTAGGAGTGGTCGTGGCAGTGCCCCTGCAAATGCCGACCCGACCCCTTATTCGGCTTTTATTTAATAATAATGGTAGACTTTTGAATAGTGAGGTATATGTGGACTTAATGCAGGATTTAACACGGTTTATTAAGCGTGTGGAGTTTAAGAAGTGGGATGAGTTAGGCTTAATGGCTATGGGTAATATGGAATGAACTAGGAGTGCATAAAATGTTAGGGGACGATGTTGCTATCATATAGTTTACTATGCGATTAGTTGTGTTCTTGTTGATAATCTGCCAAAGCGGTGTTTTTTGTAGAAGTAGCAAAGACCATTTTGGACAAACTAGTTATGACAGTCAAATAGAAAATGGAGGTCTACCCGTGAGCGTTATGAAAGAAACCAAAAAAGCAGAAATCCAAATGCGTCTGACTGAATTTGAAATGCCTCCTATGCAAGACGTTGTAATTGTGGGTCGTAATGCACCTATAGGCCCAGAGGCATTAAAAAGGATGGTTGATGTCCTCAGTCCGGATCAATACAAGATCATTAAGGTTGACCACCCAATCATTGAGGCCATCGTAGTACGCAATGCTCTTATGAACATGATCCCTGAGGAAAAATTAAGTAAGTTCATTATAGAAGAGGGGGAAAAGATTGTTGATGCAAGCTCGATTATCAAAGCCCATGTCGATATAACTGTGCACATCAGCAAATCTATTGATTTATGATAAACATAAAGCGAGTTGCAGATATCTATTCTAAAGAATTTTGTGCAGTAGATGTATTGGATGGAGTCTCCAAGATAAGGCCATTTTTATTGGAAACGGAAAATGGTTGTTGTCCGGTCATGGATGAGGGCGATCTTGTGGGAGTGATAACCTATAAGGATCTATTGCTAACACATCCCAATCGAATCATTGCGGATGCTATGCGGGGGGAACCGGTCACAGTTTCTGCGGAAATGCCGCTATGGCAAGCCAAAGAGCTTTTTGAAGAGACCGGATTAGATGTCTTCTTAGTAGAGGCAGAAGGACGGTTATCCGGTATACTATCCCGAAACAGGCTCGAAATACAACTGGGGGCTCATATGGATTTGTTGACCGGGCTTTATAAGAGTGATTACATATACCATCATGGTGTTCGACTCCTTGAAAATAAGCAGGAAATCTGCATCGTTTTTTTTGACATAAACAAATTTGGTGTAATTGATAAAACTTATGGTCATACTGTAGGGGACATTATTTTAATTGAGGTGAGCAAACTGTTAAGAGAGAATACTCCTGCGGAGGCCTTTTTATGCCGTTTTGGAGGAGATGAATTTGCAGTTTTATTACCAACACACTTGGACGAAGGAGCTGCCTTAGCTTATCGTTTGACAGAAATTATAGCCCAGCACAGTTTTATCCGAGATGTTAAGGTAAGTGTTTCGGCAGGAATTGTTGGGGGACGACGACATGAAGAGCGCGCTGATGATCCATGGGAGACAATGGAGCAACTAATAAATATTGCGAGTCTAAGGTCAACAGAAGCTAAAAAGAGTAACGTAACACCTTTTATGGCAGAAAATCAGTGTCCAAATGAAATTGCTTAACGAGAGGGACAAAAGTAAAAGTCGACGCCATAATCCAAGATTGCAAACAATATCTAGAAGATGTTAGAGGTTCTCATGGAATGAAATTTGAATTCTTGGTAGGATTTGCCGGGTATACTTGTCTTAAAACAATCGAATAATATTAGCAGATTGAAGCGTAAAAGAAATCTTATGCTCGGCAGCAGCGAAGTAGGTCTGCTGCTTTACAACAAAATAATATCTAAGGAGGTGTAAGCTTTGGCTAAGACGACAAAACCAATGGTCCAACTCACACCAGAATTAGAAAAGTTCAAGTATGAGGTAGCGCAAGAAATTGGAATTGCTAATAAAAAGCACAAGAGTTTTCCCAATTCGCCACAACGATAATCTATAAAGAAATGGGTCAAGTTCGGTAATGCACCAACTTGACCCATTTAATTTCAGCGGTCATTTCTTCGTCGTTACCAAGCCTCGAGACTAAGCTAATGAATAAAATGAAATTGCTAAGAGAACCATTCATCTTTATTGCAAATATCGCTCATAGTCCTCGCGATCAATTCCAGGGTGTAGGCTGATCGCTAAAGCACCTGCAATGATTTTAGCCGATCTTTGAACGAGATCATCGATTTCTTTGGGTGTAACCATCAAATTTCCTTGGAAAGGAGAAAGCACATTATCAATGATTTGACTGAATGTTTCGGGTTTTATACCCTTATAAAGTTTATATAACGTTGGACTGGTTACGAATTGTTCAAAAACTCCTTCAACTACATTGTGGGCAATTATGGAGGCGTTTACAACGGTAGGAAGTCCTATGGCAATTACTTTACACCCCACCGTTTCTTCGTTAATGCCAGATCGCGGGTTACCCACTCCTGAACCAGGATGAATGCCGGTATCTGCGAGTTGAATGCTCGTGCCGACGCGTTCAAGAGAACCGGCTGCAAGGGCATCAATGGCAATAACCAAATCTGGCTTGACATGTTCCACGATACCGCGGATAATCTCAGCCGTTTCAATGCCTGTGATTCCTAAGACACCAGGTGAAATGGCACTTATCTTGCGCATTTGGCCGTGTAATTCCTCAGGAGAAACCTGAAAAAGATGGCGAGTAACCATTGTCTTGCTAACGACTTGGGGACCTAGGGCGTCTGGCGTGGCATTCCAGTTACCTAATCCGATGATTAAAATGCTGGCATCTTCTTGGAGATTCATTAATTCGATTAATCTGTCTGCAAGAACGCGGATAATATCTTGATGAACAAGATAATTATTATTTCGAATTTCCGGCGCATCAATAGTAATGTACTGTCCCTTGGGTTTTCCGATCACTGCAACCCCCTCATCGGTTTCAACGCTAATTATCGTGACTTTGGCATGTTCGAGTTGTTGTTCATCCATTATGACACCGGGAATTTCTTCTCCGCTTTCCCCACGCAGGAGCTGATGGGCTTCAACTGCTAAATCAAGCTGGACATTGAGGTGGCGATAGAGTTCTGATCGTTTCATAGTTTTGATACTCCTTTAAAT
>DATMYU010000212.1:0-2456 GCA_035560775.1 Desulfosporosinus sp. | reverse complement strand
ATCTTAAAACTATTCACCATGACACAGCTAAAATCCTTCTCCATTATCAAAAATAGCAACTTACTCAGGGGAATTACTATTTAGAGTTTAGTTTAACTTATCCATCAGCGTAAGTCCACTTGCCTTTTCTGCTGACGGAAGCATCATACGCCCTCCGATTTCCGGCTTCTGCCTTCTGACCTCTGAGTATCAAACATATCCGTAATCCGAAAAACACATTTCGCGGTACTCTGGCAAACGATCTTCCTTGATCGCCTCTCGAATTTCTCGCATTAAGTTCTGGAGATAACGCAAGTTATGAATGGTCATTAAACGGATGCCTAAAACCTCTTCCGCCTTGATCAAGTGCCTTAGATAAGCCCGCGAATAGTTGCGGCACGTATAGCAATCGCAAGTAGGATCAATCGGACCGAAATCATGGGCAGATCCAGCGTTGCGAACAATCACTTTGCCGTACCGGGTCATCGCTGTCCCATTGCGTGCAATCCGTGTAGGGAGCACGCAATCAAACATATCAATCCCCCGCATAACCCCTTCAATCAACGCGTCCGGTGAACCCACTCCCATAAGATAACGAGGTTTTTCCCGGGGCAGTAAAGGTACCGTATAATCTAAGACTTTATACATCATTTCCTTCGGTTCGCCAACGCTTAAGCCCCCGATAGCATAGCCTGGTAAATCTAGTTCTGTGATTTCAGCGGCACTTTGGCGGCGTAGATCTTCAAACATGCCTCCTTGAACAATTCCAAATAAAGCCTGTGTGTCCGTCGTCGTCAAGGTTTCCTTGCAGCGTTTAAGCCACCGAGTCGTCCGCTCCAAAGAATCCTTGGCGTATTCATGAGTGCAGGGATACGGTGCGCACTCATCAAAGGCCATCACAATATCGGATCCCAAAGCCATCTGAACCTGAGTCGAAATTTCAGGGCTTAAGAATTGGCGTGAGCCGTCGATATGCGAACGAAATTCCACACCACTCTCCTTAATTGTGCGCAGATCACCCAAGCTAAATACTTGGAAACCACCACTGTCCGTTAAAATCGCTCCGTCCCAGTTCATAAACCGATGCAGTCCACCCGCTTCCCGAATTAACTCATGCCCAGGGCGCAAGAAGAGATGATAAGTGTTGCTTAGGATAATCCCAGCCCCAATCTCTTTGATTTCCTCCGGGGTAATTGTTTTTACTGTCCCTTGGGTCCCAACTGGCATGAACACAGGCGTATCCATCACGCCATGGGGAGTATGTAATTTCCCTAAGCGTGCTTTCGTCTGAGAATCTTCTTTAAGTATTTCCAAATGAACCGCGGTCAAACCCTTCACTTCCTTCTTTTTATCGATCTAAATCGATGCACCTCGAGCCTCTCATAGAATGAGCATGGCATCTCCAAAGCTATAGAACCGATACCGCTCTTCAACGGCCACCTCATACGCTTTTAAAATAAGTTCGCGTCCCGCTAAAGCACTGACAAGCATGATCAGTGTTGATTTTGGGAAATGGAAATTCGTCAGAAGGGCATCCACAACCTGAAACGAATATCCCGGGTAAATAAAAATATCCGTCCATCCTTCACCTGGTACAACCCGCCCCTGGCGGCCGACGGATTCTAAAGTCCGCGCCGCTGTTGTCCCAACGGCGATGACGCGGCGTCCTTCTTGTTTTGCTCGATTTATTCGGTCTGCGACTTCCGGGTCCACACGGTAATACTCCGAATGCATGACATGTTCACGAATCTCTTCCACTTTAACCGGGCGAAAGGTACCTAGGCCCACATGGAGGAGGATCTCCACAATTTCCACGCCCTTCTTCCGAAGTTCATCCAGCAGTTCGGGCGTAAAATGCAGTCCTGCCGTAGGTGCGGCCACAGACCCCCGCTCCTTAGCATACACTGTCTGGTAACGTCCTTGATCTTCCAGCTGGGCTGTAATATACGGGGGTAGGGGCATAGTCCCAAGAGTATCCAAGATGGTCTCAAAAACTCCTGAGTAAGTAAAATGGATCCTTCGGTTTCCATTTTCTAAGATCGCCTGAAGTTCACCTTCCAGTATACCATTACCGAAGCATACCTTCTGCCCCACTTTAAGACGCTTTCCTGGTTTAACCAAAGCCTCCCAAACATCAAGTTCGAGTCTTTTTAAAAGTAGGACTTCGATTTTAGCCTCGCTGCCTTCTTTTTCCCCAATCAAACGTGCGGGAATCACGCGAGTGTTATTAAGCACAAGCACATCACCCATTTGCAAAAGCGCTACAAGATCCCGAAACGTATGGTGTTCTATCCTCCCACTGTCCCGATTGACAACCAGTAAACGAGAAGCATCCCGTGGCTCCACCGGATGTTGTGCAATCAGCGTTTCCGGCAAATCAAAATCAAAATCCGACACATTCAATCTACATGCTCCTCTTTTCAATCAACACGTGTTCATATCTGACTTATCCTTTATTATTCACTCATGAACAGAGG
>DATMYU010000211.1:0-4556 GCA_035560775.1 Desulfosporosinus sp. | reverse complement strand
CAAGTATGGTGATACTCTTTATTTCAGCAAAGAAGGAAGAAGCAAAACCGGAACCTAAGAGCTTGAAAACATTATTTGCGGGAATATCTTTTATCAAAAGCAGACCTGTAATCCTTGGAGCTATATCCCTCGACCTATTTGCGGTATTATTTGGTGGTGCCACCGCCCTGTTGCCCATTTATGCCAGTAAGATTCTCAACGTTGGAACTTTTGGTCTTGGGATGTTGCGTTCAGCCCCTGCTGTTGGTGCTTTGTTAATGGCTGCTTTCCTTGCGAGAAACCCTTTAAAGAAAAAAGTTGGCCGTACCATGTTCATCGCAGTAATCTTCTTTGGAATAGCTACTATAATCTTTGCCATGTCAAAGTCCTTTATTCTATCTATCTCAGCACTCTTTGTATTAGGTGCTTCAGATATAATAAGTGTCGTCATACGATCTACCTTCGTACAATTAGAAACTCCAGACAATATGAGAGGAAGGGTTAGTTCTGTAAACCAGCTGTTTATTGGTACCTCAAATCAACTTGGCGAGTTTGAATCCGGCCTCACAGCCACTTGCTTCGGAGCAGTACCCGCTGTACTTATAGGAGGGATTGGCACCATAATTGTCGTGATGTTATGGATGAAATTATTTCCTGATCTGTTGCGTATAGATAAGCTCGAAGCCAGAAAGAACAGCTAATTATATGGAATTCCGAATTATTTAATAGAATTGGTTGCTTCCATCATATGGCTTTTTCAACGCATTTCCACTGTGTATTCTCAATGCTTGCCACCAAGCACGTCCCTGCGACTACACCCCACTAGGGTGGTGTCTTTAAATAATAAAAGGCAAGGTTGGCAAATTTCAAAGTTCAAAGAAGCGGAAGGAACAGAAGGACTATGAATATGTACAAGAATTACATTAAGAAGTACAAGTTCTTATTTCTGACAGGGGTCATCTGTGTGTTCTTTGAAGCAATCTGTGATCTCATGCAGCCGACGATTATGGCACACATTATTGACGAAGGTGTGAAAAATAGTCAAGTGGCAACCGTACTTAAGCTGGGCCTCTTGATGTTGATGATAACTGTCATCGGAGCCTGCTTTGCGACCGCTCGAAATATTTTAGCAAGTAAGGTATCCCAAAGTTTTGGCGCAGATTTAAGGTACGATGTATTTGAAAAAATTATTAATTTTTCCGCAATCAGCGCCGATAAACTTGAAAGCGGTTCTCTCATAACCCGGATAACAAATGACACCTCTCAGGTAATTCAATTCATCAATGGTTTGATGAGAATCTTTTTTAAAGCACCTGTCACTTGTTTAGGCAGCATCATTCTTGCAGTCCTGATCAGCCCTCAAATGAGCTTAATCTTATTTCTTGTTGTGGGTATTGTTGCGGCTTTCATTGTTATCAGCATGAAATTAAGTTATATCCGCTTTGCCCAGGTACAGTATGCCATTGATAAAGTCAATACGGTTGTTCAGGAATACCTGATGGGAATAAGGCTGGTAAAGGCTTTCGGACGATATGAAGAAGAGGAAGGAAAGTTCGATCGCGCCAATACGGATTTATTGAATAAAGCAGTATCTTCCCAAATGGTTATTGCCTATTTTTCACCCCTAATGTCACTGACCATCAGTATCGGAATTGCTACAATCCTGTATATAGGAAGCCTATTATTTGGCAAAGGAGCTATTGAAGTCGGTAAAGTTGCGGCTTTCATTAATTACATGGCGCAGATTTTAGCTTCTCTAATTATGATAACCAATGTATTCAATACGTTTGTAAGGACGAAAGCATCGAGTGAAAGAATAAATGAAGTGCTAACCAGTGAAGAGGATTTTAAAGGCACTGAAAAATCGGTCGAACACATTACCGGGGAGCTTTCCTTTAACGATGTGATTTTCGCATATCCAAACGGAAGCGGCATGCCAACCCTGAAACATCTTACCTTTAAGGTTAAGCTTGGCGAAACTCTCGCGATTATCGGACCCACCGGTTCCGGAAAATCTACGATTGCTTGGCTATGTCTTCATTTTTATGATCTTGAAAAAGGTGCGATTTACTTAAATAATACGGATATCAAAACGCTCAACTCCAATACACTGAGAGATAATATTGCCTTAGCTCCGCAAAAGAGCATGCTCTTTACTGGGACCGTCTATGAAAATATAGCCTGGGGCAACCCCGACGCCTCAAAAGAGGACGTTCTTAGAGCGGCCCGGGCGGCACAGGCCGATGAATTCATTCAAAAGATGCCCGTTCAATATGAAAGTATGTTAGGTCAGGGCGGGGTAAATCTTTCCGGCGGTCAAAAGCAGCGCATTTCCATCGCTAGGGCGCTGGTTAAGAAGTCACGCATTTTGATTTTAGACGACTGCACAAGCTCACTTGACGCGGTTACTGAAGCGAAGGTTCGACGAGGCTTAAAAACTCTTGATGCCGAAAAAACGGTAATCATGATAACGCAAAGGATAGGGACCGCAATGTTCGCCGATAAAATCCTCGTACTTGACAATGGCGTCAATGTTGGATTTGGCAGTCATCAAGAACTGCTGCATTCATGCAAAACCTACAGAGGAATTTTCGACTCGCAAATTGGCGGAGACTTAATTGGTACTACCTATGGCTGAAAATAATATCAAGAACACCTATGAAAGCATGCCCAAACTAGGCAGAAGCGGCGGCGGAGCTCGACGTTTTGCCACAACGGCAAAGCCCAAAAATACAAAAGCAACCCTGCTCAGATTAATTAAGATTTTTATGCTATGGCGCAAATCCTTTGCCTTGGCGGTATTATTGACAATCACCTCCTCTACGGCTTCTCTTTTCACACCCTTATTATTGGGCAAAGCAATAAATACCTTTAATATAAAAACAAATGTGGTGGATACATCACTACTGAGGATCCTAATTATTGCGCTTGTCTCATGCTACCTGGCAAGCTGGGTTTTTGACACTCTAAACGGTGTACTGATGACCAAGGTCACTCAGAAGCTAGTTAAGCATATAAGAACTGAATTTTTTTCAAAGTTGCAGAGGATGCCACTGAATTTTTATGACACAAGATCTCACGGGGATACAATGAGCAGGATCACCAATGATGTTGATAATATCAGCAGCACTATTTCTCAAACGACAACACAACTTATCGCTAGCATTTTTTCCATAACAGGCGCTTTTGTCATGATGCTGATTTTAAGTCCGCTTTTAACACTTGTTGCAATGGTATCTATTCCACTTTTTCTGATATTAACAAAAAAGATCGCTATCCGCAGCCGAAGATATTTTATCGGACAACAACAAAAGCTAGGCACTTTAAACGGATTAATTGAAGAGAACATTGTCGGACTTAAAATGGTAAAAGCATTTAACCAACAACAAAATGTTTTAGCTGATTTTCAAAGTATAAACAGCGAGCTTTGCGGTTATTCCACAAAGGCCCAGATCTGGTCTGGCTTTATGATGCCGTTTATGAACGTAATCAACAACATCAGCTTTGCTTTAATAGCGTGTATCGGAGGAATACTATCGATAAAAGCAGTGATATCTGTCGGGGTAGTGGTGAGCTTCCTTACCTATTCGAAGCAGTTTGGGCAGCCATTAAATAATATAGCAGGAATGCTCAACAACATTCAGTCAGCTCTGGCAGGTGCGGAAAGAGTTTTTGAAATCTTGGATGAAGAGGAAGAAGTCCCTGACAAACCCAATGTTATAGTGCTGGCCAACCCTAAAGGAGAAGTTGAGTTTCAAAATGTGTCATTTTCCTATAGCAATGACAGGCCTGTTCTAAAAAATATCAATTTTAAAGTCAACCCTGGAGAAGTGGTTGCTTTAGTCGGTGAAACCGGAGCGGGAAAAACAACGATTGTAAACCTTCTAACTCATTTTTATGATTTAGACCAGGGAAAAATTCTGATTGACAATACAGACATAACGGACATTTCTAGAAAAAGTCTAAGAAGTTGCTTTTCTGTCGTATTACAGGAAACCTGTCTGTTTACAGGTACGATCTATGATAATATCAGATATTCAAGGCCGATTGCCTCAGATAGGGAAGTTAAAGAGGCCGCCAAGCTGGCGCATGCAGATGAGTTTATATCCCGTTTGCCGAAAGGCTATGATACTATTGTCACTGGTAGCACCGATAACCTCAGTCAGGGGCAACGACAATTGCTAGCCATTGCTCGGGCTATTTTGTGCAATGCTCCAATATTAATTCTTGACGAAGCCACAAGTAGCGTTGATACAAAAACCGAAAAAGAAATTCAACATGCTTTGCTGAGGCTGATGACTAATCACACTAGTTTTTTGATAGCACACCGCCTTTCAACAATTCGCAATGCCGATAAAATAATGGTGATTGGCAACGGGGAGATCTTGGAGAGTGGAAAACATGATGAACTTATGAAAAGTAAAGGTGCTTATTATGGAATGGTAATAAGTCAAATGGGATATGATCAGACTGAAGAAGACTATAATTTCTGATTCGGATGAATAATTCATGAGGAACGCCGACCGAGCAGCTTTTACTGTGTAAGGCAGTATTTCTCTTTTTGATGAACTGAACTT
>DATMYU010000210.1:0-11581 GCA_035560775.1 Desulfosporosinus sp. | reverse complement strand
AAAGAGATTATCCGATGAATCAAAGAAGCATGTACTGAAAAATCTTGAAATGTATCCATATTTCCAGCAATATGCGAGCAAGCTTTATAATGAACAATTTGATATTTTCTTTAGTGCACCCTGTTTGTTATTGATATATGGAGATTCTAATCCTCAATGGAATGTTTACGACTGCACCTTGGTAGCGGGTAATATTATGCAGGATGCTATGAAATATAACTTGCATACTCGTTGGATTGGATTTGCTGAACATATCTGTGAGACAGACGAAATTAAATCAAAGTACAAAATACCCAGGCACTACAAACTGGTGTGTGCTTTGAGTGTTGGTTATCCGAAGGAACAACTACTGCCTCTAAGTCGTAAACCTGCTAAGGTTATTTTCCGAATAAATGATTTACGCCTAAACTCTTCAAGTCACATTGTATGAAGTCTACAAGAAATGGAGTCCAGCGCAAGACCAAACAAGGCCCCAGGAATAGTGGCCACAACTAAGTACCAAAAAATTCGCTTATCGTCCGATGCGCCCTTTCTTAGAGCAGCTTTGAATAATTTGACCCAATCTTTCCAGAAATAGAGAACCACAGCAAAAAAAGTACCCATGTGAAGCGCGACATCAAATGTTAAACTTGGATCTTCCCATCCGAAAAGCCATGGGACTAGTACAAGGTGCGCCGAATTAGAAATTGGTAGAAATTTACCCAATCCTTGGAAAATACCTAAGATCAATGCGTGTATAACTGTCATTTTTAACCTTCCATTATAAATTTGCTACTATTCTGTATCAGCACCCATAGACTATACATTAACATTTTATTCCTAGAAACAGCTTAGGAAATAGTAAGGTAGTTACTATTCCTAAGCTGAGGATGGGGAGCAAGAACCGAGCAGGCCCAAACATATTACGAGAGGTAGTGTCCATGCGACCATATAGCCCTCGTGTAAAAGCTCCAACTCCAAACGAATGAGCAAAAAATTGTCTAAACAATTTTTTGCTCATTTCTTACATTCATCCTTAATTGAAGCATATTCTCAACAATCTACTCTGTGGAGTGCATCACCACCTGTACAATAGTTTGAAGGAAATTTCTTTGGATTTCATTAGATTTTGTTTCTTAAGGAAGAATTAAGGTTGGGCTTATATACTGAGATCAAATAGTTATGGGGGGATATCAATGAGTATCTTATAAAAATTGAAAACTGTTAAAAAGAGGTACTTATTACTCATTATTGTCGTGATCATTGGGGGAAGTGCAGTGGGAAGATCAAGGAAATCAAAGCCGTCAGGATAATGAGGCCGGGAAAGAAACCAGTGGCACCAAGGACCACGATTTTGACAAGGGTAGCAGTTCCTTCGGGAAGGGTTCTCTAGATCCTAAAGAACAAGCTCTTAGTAATATCGCAATTAAAATGTTGAATGACCGCAGCGCCTAAAGAAAACTTGGCTGGCGACCGAAGACACTGTCTTCGCACGTATTAGTCATTCTATCAGCCGCAGGCGTCGGCGTCCGCCTAGTTGCACTTATACCACCCGAATTATGCCGCCCAAAACTTATACTTTCTGTATAGGTAGAACAAATTCAGCCTAAAACTTAACTTTTTTCATTATCGTACAAAGCGTTGATACACCGAGCATCAAACACTTTCCCTTAAAGTCTAGAGTTGCAATAATTTCAGGCTATAGTAAAATGTGAATATCACAACTCGCAGATATTGAGTCTTATAATATAATTTTGAATGTAGGGTACACAAACATGAAAAAAATGTATGATTGTCTTGTCGTCGGTTGCGGCATGGCAGGCACAGTTATAGCACGTGAACTTGCTGAACGAGCAGGTAAAAAAGTGCTGATCCTTGAGATGCGTGACCATATAGGCGGCAATGCTTATGATCTTCTCAGTGAGAGCGGAATTTTCGTACATCAATTTGGCCCCCATATCTTTCATACGGACAGCAAAAGAGTCTTCGATTATCTCTCTCGGTTCACACAATGGCGGAATTACTCCCACGAGGTCGTGGGCGACATACACGGAAAGCTTTTGCCCATTCCTTTTAATCTGACTTCGCTCCATTTGGCCTTTGAACCTAGCAAAGCAGCGCGTATAGAGCAAAAGCTGATCACCATCTATGGCCTCGGAAGCAAGGTGCCTATCTTAGATCTGCGCCGACAGCCAGATGCAGAACTTGCAGAAATCGCAGATTTCATATACAACAACATATTTCTATATTACACTCAAAAGCAATGGGGACTGGCTCCCGATGAAATCGATGCTTTGGTTACCGCACGCGTCCCTGTATTTATCTCTTATGATAACCGCTACTTTCAGGACACTTATCAGGGTATCCCTGCCAACAGCTATACATCACTCTTCGAGCACATGTTAAATCATCCCAATATAGAGCTCCAGCTTAATTCCGATGCGCGCAGACTGCTCCGGCTGGAATCTGGAGCAGTGTTTTTTGACGGTTCCCCGTTCAACGGCACCGTAATATACTCAGGACCGACAGATGAACTGTTTGACTGTCGGTACGGACGCCTGCCGTATCGGACTTTAGATTTTGTCTTTGAAACTCACAATATCACATGGTACCAGCCCAAGGGGACTGTGAATTATCCTGTTGACCGTGAATATACCCGAATAACCGAATTCAAGCACCTCACTGGACAGGCTTTGGACGGACGAACTACCATCGTTAAAGAATATCCACGGGCCTACACGGGCGCCAACAGCGAGACCCCCTATTACCCAATCCAAAATTCTGAAAATCTAACCCTTTATGAACAATATCGGAAGCTTACCGACGAATTTCCACAAGTTCACTTACTGGGCAGGCTTGCCGAATACAAATACTACAACATGGACGCCATAGTTAAGAAGGCCTTGGAGCTTGCCGACACCTTAAGAAAGTAATGAGTTTAGACTCCTTATTTTATTCTTAATGCCGACTCAAAGCTGCAGAACGGAGCGCAGATTGAAAATAATTACATTTACCGTCCCATGCTACAATTCAGCGGCTTATATGGAACGCTGCATCGATACACTTCTTCCGTGCGGAAATGATGCGGAAATTATTATTGTCGATGACGGTTCTACCGACGACACCGCAAAAATCGCCGATCAATATGCTGTGCAATACCCTGATATAGTACGAGTGATCCATCAAGAAAACGGAGGACATGGCCAAGCGGTCAATACTGGCCTAGAAAATGCTTCCGGTCTTTATTTTAAAGTGGTTGATTCAGACGACTGGCTCGATGACCCAGGTATGATTAAGGTACTGCAAACTCTTAAAACCTTCGGGGTTGACAACTCGGCTCCCGATATGATGGTCTGCAACTATATCTATGAAAAACTGCTGGAAGGGACCCGGCACGTCATTAATTATTGCAATGTCTTTCCCCTCAATCAATTGTTCGGTTGGGATGACATGAGAAGGTTTCCTCCCTGGAAATATCTTCTGATGCATTCGTTGATTTACAAAACACAACTGCTGCACGAATGTGGCCTTAAATTGCCAAAGCATACCTATTATGTAGACAATATTTTTGCTTACCAGCCACTGCCTTTTGTGAGAACTATTTACTATCTGGATGTGGATCTTTACCATTATTTTATCGGGCGGGAAGACCAATCTGTCAATGAAAGCGTCATGCTCAAGAGAATTGACCAGCAACTCCTGGTAACTCGCATCATGATAGGATGTCACCGTCTCCCCGGGAGCATATCCAGCAAAAAGTTGTCAAACTATATGCTGAGCTATTTAGCGATGATGATGACAATTTGCACCGTATTCTTAAGAATTTCCGGCACAAAGGAAGACAATCAGAAGGAAAAAGAGCTTTGGGCTTTCCTATTAAGTTGCGACAACGGCCTCTACCGGCATGCAAGCAGCAAGTTTTTGAGAATGGTTGCAAACCTGCCAGGAAGTTCCGGCAACAAAATTACCGTCAGGTTATATAACATCGCACGCAAAGTCTATAAATTTAATTGACGCGTAAAAAGAACAAGAATAACACAATCTTTGGACCAAGGGAGCAAATGAATGCCCACTAAAACAAAACTAAAGCTGTTTATAGGTATAATCATGACCGTGGTCATTGTTTATTACTCGATTGGGGCACTCAAAGGCCTGCATGTGAGTGTGCTTTTCCATGCTGACATCAGTTGGGGCCTTGCCGTGCTTTCAGTGGCTATCTTTGCGTATGCCAACTATATTCGTGGACTTGCCTATACACGGGGTATTGATCGGGGCATGGATAGAATGACAGCTCTTCAAATCGTGGGTATAGGGCATGCTGCTAACATGGTTTTGCCGTTCCATGTCGGAGAAGGGCTGCGAGCAGCTTTTTTCCCGAGGGAATACAGTGCCATAAAGATAACGAACCTGCTGATTATTCCGGCCTTCGCAGATTTCGCTGCAATTATGATCATTTCAATCTCCGCAGTTCCCTTTGCTGGATTTACGGACCAAAATTTGTTAAGGGCACTGTGGATTCTTAGCTTTCTCTGTATTGCCGCGTTTATATTGTTCGTGATTCTCATCTTTTTTCGTTCGCCGCTTCGCAGCTATCTCCGTGAATATTTAAATATTGACACCGTGAAAATGATGTATTGGGTGCTCCTTTCGTGGATTATCCTGCTCCTGTCGACATGGATTGGGCTTGTGGCCTTCGGCTTTCCATGGGTAGCGTCCATTCGCATGTCGCTTGCCGTATTTGCCGCCACCAATATCATCAATTTTATACCGGCTACGCCAGGCGCCATCGGCCTTTTTGAATACGGTACAATATTGGGCCTTGGGGGACTGGGAATCGCTCCGACCACGGCGCTTTCAGCAAGCTTGCTGTTGCACCTAATACAGTATGCTGCACTCCTTCCTCTGGGGATGTTCCTTTACATTAAATCCCTTCATGGGCAATACGGAGAAGCGCTCAGTAACCTGTGGCACACGAATCAGCAGAAGGGCACAAAATCGATGAAACTAAAACGGACAAAATAAAGATAACATGGAGATGAAAACTATCAAACTTTTATCAATTGTCGTACCGTCCTATAATTCGCAGGACTATCTTCGCCACTGCCTAGACACTGTAGTGCTGGGCGGGCAAGAGGTAGAGGTTATTGTAGTAGATGATGGCTCCACAGACAATACGGCGGAAATTGCCCGCGAATACTGCATTCGCTTTCCTGGAATTGTCCGCCTTGAGCAGAAAGAAAACGGTGGCCATGGTTCGGCAGTCAACCGCGGACTGAAGGTGGCCACAGGTACTTATTTCAAGGTTGTCGACAGCGACGACTGGCTGGATACTTCGGACTACATGTTGGTGCTTTCATTGCTGCGCAGCATTGGCTCCGTAGACCTAGTGATCACGAACTATGTCTACGAATATTCCTATAACGGTAAACATAAAGTCATGCGATTCGGTAATGTTTTTCCACAAGGCAAGGTTATTTCATGGGACAGCATGCATCGTTTTCGCTTTGACCAGTTGATGCTCATGCATTCCATGTTTTATCGGACGGATTTGCTGCGACAGTGCGGCATCAAGCTGCCGGAACACACATTTTATGTGGACAACCTTGTCGCCTATCTACCTCTGCCCTATGTGAAAAGCTTAGTTTATCTGGACTGTTCTCCGTATCACTATCTCATTGGCCGGCCTGGTCAATCCGTCAACACGCAGGTTATGATCAAACAGATTGACCAGCAGCTTAAGGTGACATACATGATGATTGAGGCGTACGATCTCTTCAATGACATTGAATGTGAGAATCTTAGACGTTACATGATTTTCTATCTTTCAATGATGATCGCCATCACCGTTACTCATATCTATATCGCAGAGGACGAAGAGCTTAGCTGCAAGGCAGACGAGCTTTGGGGCTTTATAAGGCAAAGGGACGAAAAGCTGTATGCTGTACTGCGCCGAAGCTTTCTCAATTCATGCATAAGGTTTGGGCAGAAAATTAGCCCACGCCTTATAGCGCGAGGCCTTAATCTTATCAAGCACATATATAAATTCAGTTAAAATAAGCCTACTTGTCTCTGTCATACCTCTGAGAGGGTCAAGTGATGCGTGAGATAGAGATTGAATTAGCACAATAGAAATAGGCTCTGCCAAAAAACGCCTCATCCCTTCCTAATACGGAAAGAATGAGGTGTTTTTCAGCATCAGAGACTTTTAGCGTATTCTTTGCCCGCATTAAGAGCTCTTATATTTAATTCCGCAAGTTCAGGTTTCTTTCCAGCCAGCTCTATGAGGGCTTTTTCCAATACATCATCTGAAACTGTCGGGCTGATTGCCTGTATTACGCCTAGCATGACAATATTAGCCACCTTCGCCTCCCCTATTTCATGGGCTATATCATTGACCGGAACACGCACAATCCGAATATCCGCTCTGCCCGGCAGCTCCGGTACCATCGAGGAATTGACATAGAGCGTTCCTCCTGGAACCACACTCTGATTAAACTTGTGATAAGAGGCCGCATTCATAACAAGCGCGATATCCGGTTTTGCCACGGTAGGCGAACCGATTCTTTTATTCGAAATAATGACGGAGCAGTTCGCCGTCCCCCCCCGCATTTCTGGACCATAGGCAGGGATCCAGGTAACCTGTTGCTTGCTAATCATCCCGGCTTGAGCCATCACTTTCCCGATAAACAACACACCTTGACCGCCAAACCCGGCAAATATATATTTCGTCATCGAGAAACTCATGATTCATTACCCCCTCTAACTACCGGTACTTTCAGTTCTCCGAGAGCAAAGTGCGGTTTCATTTTGGTTTGCAACCATTCTAAGGCTTCGACTGGGTTAACTCCCCAGTTCGTCGGACAGGTAGAGAGGATACTGACAAAGGAATACCCCAAGCCGTCTAGTTGAACTTGGAACGCTTTTCGGAGGACTTTCTTGGCTTCCTTAATCGCTTGTGGGCTATCGACAGAAACTGAGGCCACATAGACGGCTCCTTCAATCTGAGTCAAAACTTTTGGAAGATCGAGTGGATAGCCCATGGTCTCCGCATCTCGACCATAGGGAGATGTCGAAGTCTTTTGCCCGATAAGAGAGGTTGGGGCCATTTGCCCACCCGTCATACCATAAATGCAATTATTGACAAATATTGAAGTGATCCTTTCACCACGAGCCGCAGCAGACATGGTTTCCGCAAGTCCAATTGAGGCTCCGTCCCCGTCTCCCTGATAGGTAAAGATGAAACGGTCCGGACGCGCTCGCTTTGCACCCGTCGCGACTGCGACAGCACGACCGTGTGCGGCACCGATCATATCACAGGAAAAATAGTGTTCACAAAATCCGGAACACCCCACTGGTGCAACTCCAATCGTTTTTTCAATCAAGTTCATCTCTTCTAAAAGTTCACCGATCAAGCGATGAATAATCCCGTGTGTACAGCCCGGGCAATAGTGGAAGGGGCGATCAGTTAGCCCTGTCGTTTTCGTTAAAATCGCTTTCATACCTGCGCGCCTCCTAACAACTGCGCTTTAAACGCAGCAACTACTTCTTCTGGTTCTGGCGTCATACCGCCCTGACGACCATAAAAGCTCACCGGAGCTTGGCCATTAATCACAAGCTTAACATCCTCCACCATTTGCCCAGCACTCAGTTCTATACTCATCCAGCCCTTAATCTGATTCACTCGTGCCAGCAACCCTTTTTCAGGAAAGGGCCAAAGCGTCACCGGACGATAAAGCCCGACCTTAATTCCTTCTTCCCGAAGCATATCGACCGCGGTTTCCGTGATCCGAGCACTGGTCCCGAAAGCGACAAAAGCGTAGTCAGCATCGTCCATTTCGTACTCCACAAAGTGTTGTTCATTTTCTTTTATAAGCGACATCTTATCGCCCCAGCGTTTATTTTCCACCTCACCAAGCTCGGGAGTGAGGTAGTAACTAATAACATTATTTTTGGGACGACCTTCTGCTCCGTTCGCCGCCCAGGTTTTAGGCTCTAACTTCCGTCCTTCAGACGGAGGGAACTCCACTGGTTCCATCATTTGCCCCAAGATTCCGTCCACTGCGATAATCACTAAATTGCGATAGTAATCCGCTAAATCAAAGGCCTCTTTAGTCAAATTCACCATTTCCTGAACGGAGGAAGGGGCGATAACGATGGCGTGGTAATCTCCGTGGCCCCCTCCTTTTGTCAATTGGAAATAGTCTGCTTGAGTTGGACCTAACCCGCCAAGTCCTGGGCCACCCCGCATAACATCAACGATAACACAAGGGATCTCTGCCGCGAAAAGATACGATAGTCCTTCTTGCATCAAACTAAATCCCGGACTGGACGTTCCAGTCATCACTCTTTCGCCCACAGCTCCTGCTCCAAAGACCATATATATAGCAGCAACTTCACTCTCCGCTTGTAGATACGTTCCACCTACCGCTTTCATCTTCTTAGCCATGTACTCCGGGATTTCGGTGGACGGAGTAATCGGGTACCCATAGAACAAACGACATCCGGCTTGAATCGCTGCCTCTGCGATTGCTTCATTCCCTTTCATTAACAGTGCCATACCTTGTCTCACGCTCCCTTCTCCTCACGATATACTTCTAAGACCAAATCCGGACAAATCAAGGCACAAAAAGCGCACGCTATGCACTTACTTTGGTCTTTCATTTCAATGACATAATAGCCCTTATTATTGGCAAATTCTCCAATGCCCAGGATTTTCTTAGGGCAAGCGTGCACACAGAGCCCACAGCTTTTGCAGCGTTCCGTGTTAATCTTGACGAGATTTTTCAATTTTTTCCCCTCCTTATATTCTTACCGACCCTTGACTGGGCTTTTCCAGCCAAGACTTAAATACTGCTCAACTGGGATCCAATCCTGTTCCCAGGAAAGTCCCACTTTTTTAGCCCATTTCGGATTAACTCCGCAGGTAACTAAAGGTATTTTGCTCTGTTCTACAAGGGATTGCATAAGTCTTACGGACATTTGCCAATCCTCACGTGTCGTCCAGTCCATTAAATTGGAATTATTAATCCAACCGTGGACCTTCAAATGAGATTTTCGTTCCATATCCATTCTCAAACTCTCGATTTCATCAACCGTACTACTGAACGGTCGAAAAATGTTCACAACTTGGATAACCGCGACATCTTCCATTTCTAGCAAACAATGATATCTCCCCACAATCGTTGCGCCGGTTTCATTTCCTCCAACATCGAGCACCACGTGCTTTGTCAGGTCCCGTAGAGCTCCATCGATTTGTGCCGGAAGAGATGGGTTCTCTGCAAAGGCTAAATCTCCCTCTGGACGAATCACTTCAACCCCTTCGCGTTCCAAAGGCTCAGCTATTTCTCGTAACCGAAAATAGGGATTGATGAGGTCAAGATCGACCAACGCCACACGTTCGCCTTCCCTGGCTCGTTCTAAAGCCAAACTAATAGATAGTTGAGTTTTTCCGGCGCCATACCCCCCTACTAAGACCAATACGCGGCGCTCCAGCATATGTGTTTCTATCATGTACACGACCCTCCACTCAGAGCAGCCATGGTCAAAGCCATGAACTTACTCCTCGGGGTATCATTTCTCGACGTCAAGACAATGGGAACCTGCGCCCCCAGCACTATCCCGGCCATTGTCGCCCCGGCAAAATAAACCATTGATTTTCCCAAGACATTTCCAACTTCAATGGTTGGAACCAACAACAGATCGACATCCCCGTTGATCTGACTAGAAATCCCTTTGTGCTTTAATGCGACGGCACTCAACGCCCCATCAAGAGCCAACGGTCCTTCCACGATCGCGCCAGGAAATTCCCCTGCTAGACTCATCTCAGTCAAAGCCTGGGCATCCATTGTAGAAGGAATTTTCGGGTTAACCACTTCATTGGCAGCTAAAACAATTACATTCACCGAATCCATCCCAATTCCCTTTAAATACAACAAGCCATTCTGTAAAATATCCTTCTTCTGCGCCAAGTCTGGAGCGACATTCATCCCTCCATCGGTCACAAACAGCAAACGAGAAAAGCCAGGAACTTCGAATGCCGAGAAGTGACTTAATAAACGGCCAGTTCGTAGTCCTCCTTCAGGCCGCAATACCGCTCGCAAAAAGTCTGTACTATTGATCAGACCTTTCATTAGGCACTGGGCTTGTCCAGCCGCTACGACATCAATAGCCTTATGAGTAGCTGCAACGGGGCTTGGTTCATGAATCAGCTCTGCGCCTTCTAAGCATAACCCAATCTCTTGGGCCAAACGTTTAATCTCTTCAATATCGCCAATAAGAACTGGGGTAATCAGCCCTTCTTTTTCCGCTAAATTAATGGCTTCCAACACTTCTTTATCTGCGGCTGCAGCAACGGCAACCTTGGCCCGCCCCAGACTTTTTGCTCTCTCAAGAATGGATTCAAATCCACTAAATCGCATGCTTTCTCACCCCATTAACCGACTCTTCTATGCCTCATAGATCAACGCATTCTCTTCACCGCGGAGAACTCTTAATGCGCCTTGAGCTAACGCAGCCATCTCTTCTTCCCCAGGGGACACGATAACTGGGGCAATAAATGACACGCGCCTCGTAATCTCACGGGTTATAAATTCAGAAAACGCGAGTCCGCCCGTTAATACGATGTGATCTACTTCTCCTACTAACACCGTGGCCATTGCGCCAATTTCCTTAGCAACTTGATAGCACAAACCTTCTAATATAAGCTTGGCTGTCGGGTCACCTGCCTGCATTCGTTCCTCTGCAACACGTGCGTCTTTTGTCCCGAGGTAAGCGAACATGCCGCCTTCTTTAGTGATTTTGGTGAGTACTGCCTTCTCTGAATACTTACCGGAGTAGCAAAGTTTAACGAGTTGAGAAGCTGGCAATGTGCCCGAGCGGTTGACTGAATAAGGACCTTCATTATTGGCATTATTCACATCGATCATTTTCCCTTTGCGATGCGGGGCCACGGAAATCCCCCCGCCCAAGTGGGCGACAATCAAGTTTACATCCTCATAGGGTTTCCCCATCTCACGAGCCACTTTACGGGCAACTGCCTTCATATTTAACACGTGAGATTGACTTAAACGTGGTAATTCCGGGAGTCCGGAAAGGCGTGCCACCTGCTCCATTTCATCCACAGTAATCGGATCAACAATATAGGCAGGAATGTGAGTTCGTTGTCCTAAACAATAGGCCATGATCCCACCTAAGTTAGAAGCATGTTCCCCGCCAGGTGCATCTTGCAAAGTACGGACGAGATCCAAATCAACCATGTAGGTGCCTCCAACCAGAGGCTTGAGCATACCGCCCCGTCCAACTATAGCATCAAACTCTTCTAACGATGTTCCATGTTCTTTGAGCGTCTGTAAAACCAGCGCAATGCGATATTCTAATTGCTCCCCCACACGGGTAAAAGCGTTGATTTCACTGGATGGGTGATCAACCCCTTGTTTCCAAAGGCAAATTTCATTCTCATAGTCTGCGACTTTCGTTGAGGTTGAACCTGGATTAATGGCAAATACTCTCATTTCCATCCCCCTAAGCCATTGGAAAGTAGATATCACATTTTACCATAAATAACTTAAGGTGCAACCTCCGTTATGTCGATACTCTTCTCCTA
>DATMYU010000209.1:0-2528 GCA_035560775.1 Desulfosporosinus sp. | reverse complement strand
GTATAGGTTTGATTAATGCAATTATTTTAAGAGCTAAATCATAGCCTATGTCCTAGACGTAATACTATCGAAGCATTTTTGACTAAGAATACTATAGAAGGGAAGTAATAGTATCAATATAAAAAAGGCAGAGAATTACGTTATCACTGTATTTGTCTTATGCTTTATCCTGATTCAAGCGGTGATTCTGTCAATTAACCTGGTTTTCGACGGCTTTGGATCGGTTCAAAGTAAAAGCTATCTACTCAGCAGCTTGTCAATATTACCCATAATGCTCTATCTTACCTATAGGCTTAATAAAAATATACAACGAGTTATAGCCTCTTCAAGTCAAAAGGTCCCGAACTTGCCCCTTCACGCTCTAAAACTACTGGTTCTGGGCAATATGTTGCCAACATTAGTAATACTGATGATTATGGGTGCCAAGGGTTTTCTGAGCTTGAGACAATTATTGTTTTCCTTGTTGTTTACTTTGATTTTATCGTTTTTGCTCGGTTCAGTCGCCGGGATTTTAATATCTAAACACTTGGTGAAGACGTTTGCTTTTGCCTTTCATGTGCACGAACCTTTGGAAAGAGCGAAAGTACTGGTTCAATCTCTCCCGGTTCTGGCAGCGCGATTAAGCACTGATGAACCTAGCCGGAATCTGGCGAACTGGGATAGCTTTATCAATAAAGTAGCAATTGAGAATACATTTATGCAAAACATTTATGTGGCGGTCCGGGAAAATTATATTCCTGGTCAAAAGTGGAATATACGCGGCTATCTAAGGAACGAGCATAAGCTGGATACTCTCGAAATTGATTACAAGGATTACGACTATTTCGATCCTTCTAATCAAGGCATGGATTGGTATCATGGTGCGATTAAAGACGATGGACTCCATATCACAGAACCCTATATGGACACGGGTGCTACTAACGCCTGGATGATCTCTATTACTGCGCCTCTCCAGGATGCTAATGGACAGTTTGTCGGGGTTGTGGGAGGAGATATCCAGCTCGATGAATACCAGGCTTTTACTGCTAAATCTTCAGGAGGTCAAACCAATAACAATAGATTATTTGAAAACGTTAGCTACCCCCTTGGCTGGAAGATATTGAGCCTATTTGCCTTAACTGTAGGTACGGTTATCATGACTTTAGTGATGAGCAGTGATTTCTTGCTCACCGCTGTAATAGGAATGGTCGTCAGTTCCTTGGCGTCTTTGGTTTTTAGTAGGCACCTTTCAAATGGGATGCGTACGGTTGCAGCAGCAGCAGAGGAGATGGCTAGAGGTAATTTTACGAGAGAAATAGATGACCTATTTACGGATGAGACTCAAAACTTAGCCAATAGTGTTAATGAAGCCATGATCAAGATTAGCGCAGTTTTAAGACAAGCAAAAGGTACGTCTGCTTTAGCTCACTCTGTTTCTCAGGGAGTAGTTGCCAAAACCGATCAGGTGCAAGGGCAGATGCAGGTAATTGCGGCGGCCACTGAGGAAATTTCCGGTGGTATGCAAGAAGCATCGGCTTCATCTCAAGAAATGTACGCAGTGTCTGAGAGTATTAACCATGAAGCGGGGTTTATCTTCAAACGGGCTTCGGAAAGACGGGACGAGATTGAATTGATTCAAGTGACTGCTCGTAAAATGAACGAAAGTGCTACCAAGTCCCGGGCAGAAGCTACGGATATTTATCAATTGATGAGTGAGGGGTTGGAAAAAGCGATTCGCGATGTCGAAATCGTCAGTCAGGTACAAAAGATGACGAATGACATTAGTGAGATTGCAGCTCAGACGAACTTATTAGCCCTAAATGCAGCTATTGAGGCTGCCCATGCGGGGGATATGGGACATGGATTTGCGGTTGTAGCTGATGAGGTCCGTAAACTAGCCGAGGAATCAGCATTAATTGCCAGAAGTATTCATGTGACAATAGGGCAAGTGAGTCAATCAGTAAGTACCTTAACTAACAATTCTTCGACCATGTTGGATTTTGTAAGGAAAAAGGTAGTTCCAGATTACGAACAAATGGAAGAAACAGCTCAAAGTTATAATAACGATGCCGCTTTAATGCTTAAACTAATGGGGGAATTTATTAGTTCATCTAAGGAACTAAGTGAGTCCATAGCGCAGACAGGAAACGCTATCGAGGAAAATTCTAAGACCGTGAGCAGTGTTGCTTTCAAAGCCACCGAAATTGCCACTAACACTACGGCAAATGCCGCTGTAGTGGAAGAACTTGTGGCAGAGACCGGAGAATTAACACAGGCTGCCGAAAGCTTTGGTATCGCTATTGCCAATTTTACCTTGCGATCTTAATACCACATCCCTTCACATTGATTTCAACGTGAAGGGATGTTAGCGTGCCGGTTGTTGAGCTACATGGATTTTGATTGAGGAGAGCAGATGAAAAGTCAAAGCTGGGGATGAGACGTTAATTTGTAAAGATGATCGGGCGCTGAGTAGGCGTCTTTTTTGTACTAGTCAGAAAGTATAACTTTCAGTTGTATACTTTCTGGAAGCATAAGTGCAACTAAGGCGA
>DATMYU010000208.1:0-7510 GCA_035560775.1 Desulfosporosinus sp. | reverse complement strand
ACTTTAAAAAATGTAGAGGGGGGAGTTAGATGTCTGAACTTCAACAGGACGATAAATTTCAATGGAACGAGGCCGTAGAATGTGCAAGTGGAATCCAATGGGGTATTGCAGAGCAAGCCAATGGAATTGTAGCAATTATCGTAAATTCCCCCGGTGGGATCTTGACTGGTAAGCAAGTGCGTGTTTTAGCCGAGATTGTCGGAGAGGATGGGGTCATTAAGAACACTCGTCGCATGACCTCGCTGCTCCTTATTCCGAAAGAAAAGGTAACTGTTGCCTTGGAACAGCTCCAAGCGGTCGGTCTTCGTGTGGCAGATTTACATAAAAGCGTTCGGAATATCGTGGCATGTCCGGGCAAAGGACTTTGTTCGCACTCCCGTGGAAATACGTTGGAACTTGCTAAGTTGCTTGATGAAGCTTTTTACGCAACGATTCTCCCCTGGGATTTCAAGTTTGGGATTTCTGGGTGCACGCGCAATTGTACGGGTGTGCAGTGCCAGGATCTTGGACTGATGGCTGAGTCACGCGGAAAATATTCGCTTTGGATCGGTGGCACGGAGTCGGGGATGACTCCGAAACATGGAATATTGGTCCGTAAAGGGATTCCACGAGAGCAGGTTATCCCTGTTGTGAAACGGATTTTGGAAACATATACGACTGGTGCGGAGGAATTTGGGATCGAATTAGGCGAAGGGGCTCGGCTTCGGCTTTATAATGTCTTGGAGAAGACAGGAGTAGAACGGTTTAAGAAGGCGATCGAAGAAGTGCTGAGCAACATGGTTGTAAAGTAGAGAGGCCTTAAACACTTCATTTAAAGTTGAGTAAGAGAGGAGTAGGAGTATGGCGAACAGAGGATTCAGTAAGTTTAGTGCCTATAAGGCTTTTTCAAAGATGGATAAATCTTGCGCGCAGGGCTGTAAATGTTCGGCGCTGTGCCAATTGTTCATGGCGAAGGAATTCTTAAGTTTATCCGCTCAGACGGGAGAAAAATTCTCCGATAAGATTCCGGAGGACATTATCGATATGTTTCGGAGCGTGCCAATAAACTTTGAGCGTTATAAAAACATGGAACTTCAAGAAGCTTTTGTTGAGGTACAAAGTATTTGTGATGATTGTGCAACGGATGATCACGATACCTATTGCACGGTAAATGTGGTGCTTTCCGCCTTGGGGATTTTACTTGAGGGTAGAGATTTTGTTACGGATAAGGATAAGGAGCTAGAACAGTAACTAGAGAACTAGAGAACTAGAGAACCGGACTAGGGCACGATGCATCGTGCCCTACAACAGAGAGGATGTATTCTATTGATTCAATTACGTCAGTTTAACTTTGAGGAAGGCCTTGGGCTACTGCGAATGGATGCAGAACAATTGGCTTTGCTAAAAGAGGTTCGACCTGTTATTGAACGAGATGTTGAGGAAATTATTCATGATTTCTACGCTCATATAACGACATTTCCAGGACTTAAAGCGATTATCGACCAATTTTCAACGGTGGAAAAGTTGAAAATTGTCCAGAAGAAATACTTGCTTTCTCTCTTTCCGGACAAGATTGACGAAGAGTACATGCAATGGCGAGTCACGATCGGAGAGGTTCATAACCGTATTAATTTACCGCCTTTTTACTATCTAAGTGCTAATCAATTTTTTTGTGACGAGATCATTCCGCGGATTTTTAAACACTTTCGTAAAAAAACAGATCAGGCTATTAGTACCAGTTTAGCCTTTCAGAGACTGTTGAGTTTTGACCAGCAAATCGTTATGGCTAGTTATATTCAGTCCTATATGACGGAAATTGATAAGAAGGCGGAATTGGAAAAGGCTATCACTGAGATTGATAGCTTGCAACGCAGGGTTAGCGAAGCCAGCCAGGCGTTGGCTGCAACGTCAGAAGAAACAGCGGCCTCCGCGGCGGAGATGAATGAAGCAACAGCGCAAATTTCGAATAATGCGTCCGAGGCAGCCCAATTCTCGCGTCAAGTGGATGCTTTGGCGCAAGAGGGCGCCAAGCAGATTCAAAAGATTTCAGAGACGATTTTGCAGCTAGCGGGTATGACATCCGAGATGCAAGGGAAAATGAACGAACTCGATAAAAGCTCCGCGCGCATTGCCTCTGTTACGGATGTGATCAAGGAAATTGCTTCTCAGACCAATCTCTTATCGTTAAACGCTGCCATTGAAGCCGCACGCGCAGGAGAAAGTGGACGAGGTTTCGGAGTTGTCGCAGAGGAAGTGAAAAAGCTTGCCAGTCATTCCGAACAGTCTGTCAAAGAGATCAGTGAGTTGATTATGATCACGAAACAAAATACGGTGGCTGTGAACGAATCCATTGCTCAAACGACAGAGGCCATGCAGATTGCTGCAGCGGAGGCGGGTGAAGTGGTAGGCCGTTTTGGAGAAATCATGTCTGCAATTAATGCAAGTATCCAACAAGTTCAAGGAATTGCTCGCCAGATCGATGCCTTAGCACTGACCGCTGGCCAAATCGGAGCGGCATCTGAGGATGTAGCCAATTCGGCAACTTCTTTGGCGCAAATGGGGCTGCGGGACTAAGGTATTAGATAATGAGAATTGAGAAATGTAAGGTGTAACTTTTAATTGGAGGAACTAAAAAATTGCTTGAAGATGCCTTTTATATCCGCCGAATGTGGAGTTTTTCTAGAGCACTTGATCTCGGCTTAGTGGATGATGAGATCGAAAAGGGATTGCAGTTTGCGCTGGCGCAACGGCACGGAGAACGTGTCGCTTATATTGCCATGCGTCTGGGGAGGTGCCTAGGGCTCAGTAAAAAAGATTTAGTGCAGCTTACAGTTGCTGGATTGTTGCATGACATTGGGGCGCTGGGCTGCTTCCGTGATTATCATGGGGACTCACGTATTTTGGAAAAGCATTGCCTAGAGGGAGCGTTAGAAGTTGAACGTTTTCCGTCGGGAGCCATTCTTGCTCTAGCGATCAGGTATCATCATGAAACGCCGGATCCTCTGCACTCTGCGTTACGTGCTCCTTCCGAAGACGTTCCGTTAATGGCGAGAATTCTATCTTTGGCCGATAAGGTCGATTTGCGAATGCTGCGTAAACTACATTCCCGTCAAGAACGGTACGATATTTTAAAATGGGTCAGGGAAAATTGCAGGATCTTATTTTATCCTGAAGTTGCTGCCGCATTTGAACAGATTGCGCAGAAAGAAGCGTTTTGGTTGGATATCGAACAACCAGATTTACTTCAGATTGCTCTGGGGCTCTTGTGCGGACAATGGCAACTTCCCGCGACACGTGAATTAGAAACGGGATTTACAGATAATTTAGCGGCAACGTTTGCGGATTTGATCGACCAGAAAAGTCAATTCACCGCACGACACTCAAGATCAGTGGCCGAAACAGTGGAATGTTTGGCTAGGGGGCTTGGCTGGCAAGAGGGTCGACTGCACGAAATTTATGTGGCAGGCTTACTTCATGACTTGGGTAAGCTTTCTATACCAAAGAAGATCCTGGACAAACCAGGGCCACTTGACCCAGATGAGGTTGATATCATACGGACACATACGTACTATACTCATCGCTTATTGACGGAGGCCGGTTTTCCTACTCGGATGGTGGGATGGGCAGCGCACCACCATGAGCGTCTTGATGGTAAAGGGTATCCCTTTGCCTTGACGGAGAAAGATCTTGATGAGGGGGCCCGGTTGATGTCAATTGCAGATATTTTTGCGGCTCTGACAGAAGATCGTCCTTATCGTCTGGCTATGACTCCGGGCGAAGCGTTAGCACTGATTCGGCGTGAGGCAGGGACAATGCTAGACTCGAATTTGGTTGACCTAGCGATGCAGGTTTTGTAGCAAGAGACTTGTGTGAGGGACTTGTGTGACACAGCGCTCCAAGCCAAGGGGACGTTAAGCCAACAAGCCAAGGGGACGTTTCAAGCCAAGGGGACGTTTTGTTTGCCATATGTGGGAGTAGGGACGGTTTTTGACTTGTATTATGCAAGCAAGAACCGTCCCCACTTGCATTTCAGTGGGGTTATCGTTTCAAAAATATTTGTGGTAAAGTGGTAGTGGAAAAACTGTTGAATTTGAAATCCGATCAGATAAGGAAAGGGAGATGACTTTGTTTTACCCTTTTGAAATGGAACGATATCTTGAAACATTGTTGGGTGATCGGGACCCGCTGCTTCAAGAAATGGAAAAGCAAGCACTTAAGGAAACTATTCCGGTGGTGACGCCGACAGTTGGGAATTTCCTTAATTTACTCGTACATACGCGCAAGGCGCAGGCAATTTTGGAGATCGGGACAGCGATTGGATATTCCACGATCTGGTTGGCGCGTGCAGCTGAAAGGACCGGAGGGCATGTCACCACGATTGATATGAATAAAGATCGGCTTTCTCGGGCACTTAAATACTTTGAGCGTGCAGATCTTCAAGACTGCGTTACAGCGTTAGTGGGGGATGCCCGTAAGATTCTACCGACATTGGAGTCAAGGTTCGATTTTGTCTTTATCGATGCTGCCAAAGGGGAATATTTGGAGTATTTGAGTCTTATTTATCCCTTAATTGCTCCAGCGGGTCTGTTGGTTGTGGATAACGTGCTTTTTCGGGGATGGGTGGTTCCAGGAAGTACTTTTGAACCCAAGTATGATCGTATGGTGGCTGGCATACGCCAATTTTTACAGGACCTTTGCCAGAATCCAGACTTTTCGACCACTGTGTTGCCGTTTGGAGATGGGGTGTCGGTAAGTCGACGGCTAAATTCGTAGTTCGATATTCGAACCACGACAAGCAAGGAGGAAGGCGATGAAAAGGGAGCTAAAAATGCGTCATGGCGAGATCGATGTTCTGAGGGCGACAGCGATTGTGCTGATGGTCCTGTTTCATCTGGTGTACGATCTAAAAGAGTTTGCGGGGGTAAATATTGACTATCAGGCTCCGCTCTGGTTTTTTATCGGAAAAATCTCTGCTTTGCTCTTTATCTTTATATCGGGACTTTGTAGCGGGTTTAGCAGATTCCCTGTGAGGCGGGGAATTAAAGTGTTATTCTATGGAATGGTTATTACGGGTGTGACCTATCTGTTCATGAAGGACGAGTATGTCCGGTTTGGAATTCTCCATTTTTTAGGTGTGGCGATGATCTTGTCTGGAATTTTATTCAAATTGTCCTCGCGGATGCTATGGGGCCTTGCCGGTACTTCCGCCTTGCTCGGATTTTGGTTCAAGGGACAAGTTGTGAATACGAGCCTCTTGCTTCCGTTTGGTCTTCTCTATGGTGGATTTGGATCCATAGACTATTATCCCCTTTTCCCATATCTAGCAGTGACGATCGCAGGTATTCTTGCATATAGAAGCTTATACGCCAAACGGACGAAACCTTTAGTTGAGTTTGAGTTAAATTCCGAACTGATTCGGTGGTTGAGTCGTAATTCTTTGGGCATATATCTATTGCATCAGCCGATCATTCTGCTCATCATTTATATGAGCGAGGGGGGACAGTTCTTGCTTGCATATTAACTCAAAGAGGGTGAAAGTTGAACGTCTATGTCTGGAGCATGACGGCAGAGCGATTGGCGTTTCTCTTGCCATTCTGGTAAACTAAAATGAGAAAATGACTTTGGCGAGGAAAGGTTAGGTTATCAATATGCAACGTGTTAATGGTCGTGCGTATGATGAATTACGTGCCGTTAAAATTTCAAGACAGTTTACAAACATACCAGAAGGATCCGTCCTCATCGAAGTCGGGGAGACTCGGGTTTTATGTACAGCAAGTGTAGAAGAAAAGGTGCCCTCCTTTCAGAAAGGGTCTGGCAAGGGATGGGTTACAGCAGAGTATGCGATGATTCCGCGGGCGACGCAGTCCCGGACACAACGTGAGGCAACCAAAGGAAAACTTACCGGTCGTACCATGGAAATTCAGCGTTTGATCGGCCGTGCACTTAGATCTGTGGTTGATTTGAAGAAGCTTGGTGAACGTACAATCTGGCTGGATTGCGATGTGCTTCAAGCGGATGGCGGAACTCGTACCGCTGCCATTACCGGGGCTTACGTTGCCCTAGTTGACGCTGTTCAGTATTTATTGGAAAAGAAACTTATTAGAACAAACCCCATTCAGGATACCTTAGCTGCCATCTCTGTAGGAAAGGTCCAGGGACAAGCGATTTTGGACTTGGCGTATGAAGAAGATTCACAGGCGGAAGTTGATATGAATGTGGTTATGACCGGTGCTGGAAGGTTTGTGGAAATCCAAGGAACCGCGGAAGATACTCCTTTTGACCGTGCCGATTTGGATGCATTTTTACAACTTGCCGAAAAGGGAATCCGCACGCTGATAGAGGTGCAGAAATCGGCGGTGGAAACGACGGCATGAAAATCTTACTGGCCACTCAAAATCAGGGGAAAGTTCGGGAACTTCAGGAGTTACTCGCGGATGAGGATATTGAAGTTCTTTCCTTACAGGATATCCCAGATTGGGAAGAGGTAGAGGAAACTGGGAAGACCTTTGCAGAAAATGCCGCACTTAAAGCTAGAGCAGCGCTTCTTAGAACAGGGCTGATTGCCCTGGCCGATGATTCCGGCTTGGAAGTAGATGCTTTAGACGGATGGCCTGGCGTATATTCTGCGCGTTTTGCCGGTGAGCCTAAAGATGATGAACGCAATAATGACAAACTACTGCATCTATTAGAATCTATCCCAGATGATCAGAGGACGGCGCGTTTTCGTTGTGCTCTGGTTATCGCCACACCTGATGGGGAAGAATACCTTACAGAGGGTAGCGTCGAAGGACGAATCCTAACGCAAGGCCGCGGCAAGGGGGGATTCGGCTACGACCCACTCTTTTTTGTATCGGAGTTTGCTCGGACCATGGCCGAATTGAACTTGGCCCAGAAAAATAAATTAAGCCACAGAGCACAGGCTTTTCGTAAAGTAATCCCGATTCTAAGAGACCTTAGTAGGGGCATGATACCTCGTGCCGGGAGCTAAGAAAGGGCGCGATGCTTCGTGCCCCTACATAATTCCACGTCAAAAAAATACTTTGAATTTTTTCTTGACGAATAGGGATAGATCGGCTATACTAATCAAGTCACCAATCGGGGCATAGCGCAGCTTGGCTAGCGCGCCTGCCTTGGGAGCAGGAGGCCGGGGGTTCGAATCCCTCTGCCCCGACCATGATTTTCCCAATTTTCCTCGGTTGACAGGGTAACTTGGGTTGACAATCGCAATCCTTGAAAAAGGCGCCTGTAGCTCAGTTGGATAGAGCATCTGCCTTCTAAGCAGGTTGTCGGGGGTTCGAATCTCTCCAGGCGCACCAATTATTAAAATTCATATGGTGGGTGTGGCGAAGTGGTTAACGCACCGGTTTGTGGTACCGGCATTCGTGGGTTCGAGACCCATCACCCACCCCATAACGAAAAAATCGCACCGGGAATTTATTCTTGGTGCTTTTGTTGTATTCAAAAGCTAAAGCCTCCTCAAATTGCTCTCAAAGAGAGAACATTTGAGGAGGCTTTTATGCATAAAATATTA
>DATMYU010000207.1:0-2489 GCA_035560775.1 Desulfosporosinus sp. | reverse complement strand
GTATATTATTAGCATTGAAGCAGATTTACAATGCTGCTTTTGAAGATTTCTTTAAAAATTTGGAATAATTTTTTTGCGTTAATAAACCTCGTAAGACTTTTGGAAAATCGAATTCTGTAACAACCTGGACGACCATAACATAAGATATTGTATCCCCGTTGTTTAAGCCTGCGGCGGATCGAAAAGGGAAGAGACCCGCTGCTCTTTAAGAGTTCAGCGGGCTTCTTCTTTATTCTCATTATCCTATTCAAGATATAAAAGTGGCCTTTGATATTCCGAGTACCTCGCTTATTAAACTTGCCGAATTGTATAAAACAAGTATCCACTCTTTTAACGATTTTTCCGGAGCAAAATAGCCATAGTATTTTTCAGTCAGATTCCAAAACCCATCTGCAATACCATATTTAACGATGGCCTGCCAGACTGTGTTTTCCTCCTCCTGTAATGAATTCATCAGGATGGATCTGCCAACTTGAGTTGACACTCCTCTGCAAACTATAATATTTCAAGGATCCTTTCCCCGGTCACCGGGGGATTTTTTATGCTCATGACTTTGAGTTTATATGAAAACAAAGGCTTCAGAATTTATAAGTTCCGATGCCTTTAGATTTCTTCTGTCAATTTTTTCATACTACTTGGAACCGAATCATTGGCATACAGGTAAATATCATCACAGTTGTTCTTCCATTTGCTCATTTCATTCAAGGTTACATAAGGATTCTTGTACAATCCTATAATCAGTCCGATTTAAGGGCAAAAAATTATTCGACGTTAACGGCTTTGAGGGTCCAATCCGGTGGTTGGCTCATCAAGAAACACTACGGAGGGGGTTCCCAGATAGTTTAAAGATAGTTAAAGGTGGATTAAAGCCTCATCTCCTTGAAACCCCAGTTCGCCAATGACACCAAGATCGATGCAAGCAGGGCAACCCCAAACCCTGGCACATAAAAGCCGGGCAACAGCCCGCTAGTTAGCATGATCATCCAAGTATTAATAACGAGAGTAAAAACCCCCAATGTTATAAGATTGAGTGGAATGGTGAGAATAATCAGCACCGGACGAATCATCAGATTGACAAGACTGAGGACTATTCCGGCCCATAAGAAGTGAAAAGGGGTTGTGGCTTGTATAGGTAAAAACTGGGCCGTTACAAAAAAGGCCAATGTGTTGACTAAAACGCGGCAGATCTGTCGTTTCATCCTCTTCCCCCTGTTCACTTTAAGCTTACTTTGACCTGAATATCTCCGACTTCCACATCGACAACATCCAATCCTTTATACTTAGTTAAATCTTTGATGATGCTATGCAACGAGGAAATAATGCCGCCCGGAGAAATCATTCTTACCCATTGCAAATGCTTACGAGCCTTATCGTCTCGGGGATCTGGCATCTGCCTTAGGACAAGGTCTGCAACCGAAGCTAAGTCCGCAAGGGCCTCTAAGAATTCATCGACGACCCAGATAGGTACTGGAAACGTTAATTTCCTGTGCTTTTGCACTTTGACCCGGACCATTAACAGCTTGGCTGATTTATTCCACACAAACTTCCACCTTGATTCTTCCCTCTTCAGGGTCTGCAACTTCCACGTCTACGATCTTTCCATCAAGATTTTCTTCTAAAATTCGAACAAGTCCCTCAACATCCAAAGCTTGTAAATCAATACCCTTTTGCTCCAGCTCCGCGCGCTTATCTGCGGGAACAAAGCTCATTGCATAAACCATCAGCTTGGAAGCGGAACGTATCAAACTTAAAGGAACATTCACATTTACCTTCAACGTTTTTTCTCCGACCACTCGAACTCGCAAGAAGCGCTCCCCATTGACGAGTACCCCTTTTTTTACGAAATCATTTTCCGAGATCTGAGAAGCCTCCCGATGCGAGTTTCCTTCCTCAATCGCTTTTAGCAGCTCCAACCCTTCAACCGCCGTCAGTTTACCTTCTTGAATCATCTCAAGAATCTTCATTTTTTCACTGTTCATTACATACACTCCTCTCCAAACTTTTTAGGCCTCAACTTTAAATCACTCTTATCTAATCGATTGGTTTCCTCATTTGAAGCGTAGCTTCCTGAGCAGATATTTCTCCTCGCTCAAGAGCCTCTAAGATCTCTTGTCTACGTAAACTTTCCTCATGGAGATTCACTTTTTTATTTTCGGACTCTTTTTCCTTATACCCACTGTAACCGAGTGCTTCGATCACACTATCTAAGCGACCGCGTACCGTCGGATAAGAGATACCCAACTCCTTTTCGACTTCTTTGATATTCCCACGACATTTTACAAATGCTTCCACGAAGATTAATTGTTCTGCTGGGAGCCGACAAAATTTACACGAGCTAAATTCCCCTTCGATTTTCGTCGGACAGTAAGTACAAGTAAGTTTACTAATCTTCATTTCATGATCGCATACTGGACACCGATGGGGCATTTTATAATCCAAGGTCATCACCTCTCTCCAAGTTGCTTTCTAAGAACTTCTATGTTTAAAAT
>DATMYU010000206.1:0-6248 GCA_035560775.1 Desulfosporosinus sp. | reverse complement strand
AAATCATATCGGAGATGAGAACAATGCATGAAAAAAATTTAGAAACTCAGCTTATTCATATAGGCAACGGTCAATTTCAAAAAAAAATAAATAAGTCGGTAACTGTTCCGGAAACCTTACCGATATATCTTACTTCCGCCTACGCCCTTGAAGATGTATCATCCCTTGATGAAATCCATGCCAACAGTGCGGAGGGGTATCTCTATTCAAGAGATGCCGCACCGAACGCCGATGCAGTATCGGAAATTATCGCTAAGGCTGACCAAGGAGAGCGGGGCTTGCTTTTCGCCTCCGGCATGGCGGCAATCACAACAACAATCTTATCTTTTGTACAAACCGGAGACCATATTATTGCCTCTTCTGTCTTGTATGGAGGCGTTTATAGTTATTTATCAAATGAGCTTGCCCGTTTTGGTGTTGAAGTCAGTTTTGCCGACCTGATAAACGAGGATATCACGCCCCGCATCAAACCAAACACCAAACTGGTATATACTGAAACAATAAGTAATCCGCTTATGGAGGTTCCTGACATCAGCAGAATATCAAAAGAAGCCCATGCCCATGGGCTTCTCGTTTTGGTTGATAATACTTTCGCGACGCCGGTTATTGCCAAACCGATTTTACTGGGGGCGGATATTGTTCTCTACAGTGCAACGAAATATCTCGGTGGGCACAGCGATATTGTTGCCGGCGTTGTTGTGGCAAGTGGGGAATTAATTTCCAAGATAAAGCGGCTTCAAATTTTGTACGGTTCTATTCTCAGCCCCCATGACTGTTGGTTACTTGCCAGAAGCCTAAGAACATTAGCCCTCAGAATTAAAAAGCACTCTGAAAACGCCCTGGCAGTAGCGCAATTTCTCGAATCTCATCCCAAAGTTGAAAAAGTGTTCTATCCGGGCCTTATATCTTCTCCATCCTATGAGCTCACCCAACGGCAATTCACCAAGGGTTACAGCGGAGGAATGCTTAGTGTTAACTTAAAGGGCGGCGAAAAAGCGGCATTGGCCTTAGTTAAAGCTATGGATATGATTCCTTTTGTGCCGAGCCTTGCCGGAACATCTACAACAGTATCCTATCCTGTTAAAACTTCACATCGCCTTTACAGCAAGAACGAACGTGAGAAGCTAGGAATCACGGATGGTCAATTGCGTTTTTCGGTGGGTTTAGAGGATTCCTGCGATATTATTAATGAAATTGCAACCTCACTGGATGATGGGACAAACCCATAAAAATCGATACCTGCCCATTCTTCCCTTTTCTCCTACTGCAGACGCGGAGGCTTTTGAAATCGGCCTTCGGCATTTTTGTTGGGCTGATCCGATTTAAGCTGCAGATAGTTTAGGTTCCAATTTTATGCGGCGGTATTTTAATGAATGCGCCTATCCGTTATTGCCAGCACTTAATCATGCTTACGGAAGACGCATTCTGATTCGTTTATGCCCACATTTATGCCCAGGGCTGTTTTTTCCTCCGCGTGATTGCGGATTATTTAGAGAAGCCGAAATCATATTACCTACAAAAGCGATAACAGGAGAAAGCCCCTGCGAGATGTCGTTAGGTTCTGCGGATATTATTAGAGAATATCAACAGGGGAATAGAGGAATGGAAAAATTGCATTCCTCACATCTCAAAACACTGAACTTTACAAATTAAAAAGGAGTATTCGTCCCCACATAACAAAGCAATCCCGCATTTTCAAAAACACTTTGTAATTCCGCCATTTTTTCTTCGCTGGTTGGATTACAGGATTGGTATTGATACCTTCTCTCCAGCTGTTGCCATTTTGACTCACCGAGTCTGTGGAAAGGCAGTAAATTGATTTCACGCAGCCCGACAGACTGCATAAATGCTGCGCTGGCAGCCATATTTTCAGTCGAATCGTTGTATGATTCGATAACCGGCGTTCGCAGCACTAAGCGTCCTGCCCAACCGCTGTTTACCAAGACTTTAATATTTTCAAGAACAGGGATATTGTCTACCCCTGTTTTTTGTTTGTGCAAAGCTGTATCCATATGCTTAATATCAATAAACGCAAAATCAATCAGCTGCATTATATCTAAAAATGTTGTACAGTCAGTATACGCCGATGTTTCTATAGCGGTATGGATGTATCTCTGGGTGCAACGGGTGAGAATTGCTTTTATAAATTCCGGTTGGCTAAAAGGTTCTCCTCCGCTGAAGGTAATTCCCCCATCGGAGCCCCAAAAATCACGATCCAGATTAATACGCTCCATTAATTGCTCTTCGCTATACCATTTTCCGCAAACCCGCAATGCTTCGGTATGGCACACCATCGTACAATCAAAGGTCTTACAGTGCTTACATTTCCTCCAATCAATCGCCAGCTTGCCATCTTGATATTCAAGGGCGCTGTGAGGGCAGCCGTCTAGACAACGGGTACAACCGTTGCCACTTTGGCATTTTTGAGCGGTATACAGTATCTTTTGCCTCAAATCCCAAGTTTCAGGATTGGCACACCACTCACATTGCAAGGGGCAGCCAGCCATAAATATCGTTGTACGGCACCCCGGGCCGTCATGGACTGTATAGCTTTCGATGCTTGAAATTAAGCCTTTGTTCTGAGCTGTCATATCCCTTCGAATTCCCCGCACAATTGCGCACGGTAATTTCCATCTACCCAATATTGTTTTTCCCTGCCGCTGCATATGCCAAGCTCTTCTGTATCATCATTACTGAAAAATTTGCAATTTCTGCATTTAGGAATCTGATCAAAATTGCTGCAAACTTCTGAATCTATAAGAATAATTTGGTCGGATAATCTGCATATTCCTTTGGCAACGTCAAGGGAAACAAAATTATCGCAATCAGCATGGGTGATTGAGGTGATACCCATCATTAAACTCCCCTTTCATACTCGGTTCTGGCAATAACTTCATCCTGAATCGGTTTACTTAACTCGCACCAATAATGGGTAAATCCAGACACACGTACAAGAAGGTCACGATAATGCTGCGGGTTCTGTTGGGCATCTCGCAGACAGTTGCTGTCCACTACGTTATATTGAATATGCTGACCGCCTTTTCTCATATAGGAACGTGTTAAGCCTAACATTTTCTTTGTTCCTGCCACTCCGGCCACAGCGGTAGGGTGTAATTTCATGTTCAGCTGCGAACTTTGCGAATTGGTGTGATCCCACACCGTTGCTGACTGGAACAAGGCATAGGGCCCGTTTTTATCGGTTCCCGGATAGGCAGACATAGAAGCATCTGTATAGGTAGTTCCTGAAAGGCGCCCGTCGGCTGACGCTAAAGTTACGCTTCCCTGCGGCCCATGATGTCCCGTGACAAACTGTCCCGGGTGTAGTTTTTCTCCATAAAGAGATTCAAAGGTGTTAACGTCCTGATACAGCCAGTCTTCAAACTGTTTCAGAATATCATCCGCCAAGGGATCGGCATTGCCGTGCTTAGGAGCTCGCAGGCAATCTCTGTAAATATCGTCAAATTCACTGCTATTGTCGCGTTTTTTCTGATCGAACAAGGAGAAGCTTCCTACTTCCTCCGCCGTCAGGTAACCAAAATTATTGAGCAGGGCATTGTTAAGTTCGTCCAGCTCATATTTTTCATCTTCAAATATGAGCTTTTTAATGGCTATCAGCGAATTAATCATAGTGATCGTGCCACAGCTTATGACCATCAGGGTAGAATTATAACGATAACCTTTTTGTCCGTTATGCAGCCCCTTTTTCAAGCAATCGGGCTTCATGAAGGAATTAATGATCGACATATTATTTTTGCGGCAGATATCCATCTGGATGTTATTAAAGCGAATCAAAACATCAACAACCATGTGATAATAGGCCTTGAATTGATTAAAAAGCTCATCAAAGGTCTCAAATATGCGGTTATGGGGCTCTAAAATTTGCCCTTTTACCCTGTGGTCATAACCATTATTCAGCACAAGCTCCAATATTTTGGGCAGGGCCAGGGAAAGAACGCCACCCAGAGTCGTCAAACCTGCACCGCCGGGAATATCATATTTTTTTCCATTCAAAGTGATGGTATCAAACACGCCGGGCGCAACCGCAAGGCATCCTCCAATAGCAACCGCACGGGCATCTTCCACCGTCATCCCTTCATGGCCGAATTGCTTGAGCAAGATCTGAATTGAATTTTGATTGTTAATCCAAGCCGGATATCCTGTCCCTGTTTTGTTGCATTCTACGCATTTAAGCAGAAACTCCTCCGGTAATTTTTCATCATACAGACAGGTAAGCGTAGGCTGCGGTGTGGAGCAACGAATACCGGCTTCCAAAATGAGATATTCCAGACGGTTGACTGCCGAGCTGCCGTCCTTTTTTACACCGCCAAGCGCCAGATTATTGTAGGTGTTTCCTGAATTTGCACCCCCTACGATATTAGGTGACGCAAAAATATCCATGCAGGTAAGCTTTACTCGCTGCATTTCTAACAATTCCAGCACTTCTTCTTCCGTTGTGCGCCCTGCTTCAATATCCTGCTCGAACCAAGGATACAAAATCTGTCCCTCTCTTCCAGGAGAGACACCGCAGATCGGGTCCTCGTTGACCGCGGCTATGTGAAAGGTGTGGAAAAGCTGAAAAGCCTGACGAAAGGTCTGGGGCTTCTCATAGGCAATCCATTCCAGGGTTTCCGCAATTTCTCGATAATTTGTTTTATAATCTTCCCTGTTTTCTCTTTTCTCCAACTTGCGGGCCAGTTCGGCATGTCTGAGTATCCAGGACTGGATACCTTCAAGAACTAAAATTACCGAACGGTAATAATAAAATCTGTCAATGCCCGATACTCCGTCGCCCTCCGCTTTTCCCGCCACTTCAGCACACCTTTCGGCAAGCAGGTTAAGCAACTCTTGCAGACCGAATTGAAGCGGGTAGTAAAGATTCATGGTTTCACGCCCCTGCACCAGGGTATAACCCGAATCGTCAAAGGTTACTTTTGTGCCTATCAATTTATTTTTCAGCTCAGCCCCAGGCACGAATTGCTCGACCTGTTTGGTAATAGCCTCAACCGAACGCCCTTTCCAGCTTTCCGCTAAACGGCGCAAGGCTGCCTTTTCTTCCTTGCGCAGGCCAAATTTTCCTGATATGGACACTACATTGCCAAAATCATCCGTTACATTGCCGCCGCCTGCGGCAAGTACATTCTTACCGCTGCTCGCGGCTTTTTGAGTCTCTTCTTCCAACAAAAAACTACCGGCAACCCAGGGCATTGGAAAAGACCCTCGATAATTCAGACATTTTTGCATCACCAGTTTTTCACCCGGGACAATGCTGGGCGTTAAATGTTCAAAAGCACTTTTCAAAGCTTCCGCACGGCGCAGCGTCAAGACAATACCCTCCAATTCGTCCCACCGCCGAGTATACCAATAGGTAAATTCCGTATCAATAGAGGATAGTGAATTATAATAATGCCCTAACAGTTTCTGTACTGTTTCATTGGCTTCTTTTTTAGGTTCGCGGGGAACAAACTGCAATTTCCTTTCCGTTTCAGGTGTGCTTTTGGTAATAGCTAGACTTGCCATCCTAATTACCTCCTATCAAAATTTATAAGAAAGCGCTATCAGAAATTTGGTCTTCTAAAATACCGCTGTTTTTCATCAGTTCGAGAATGTGTTGGTACAGCTCGTCGTACCTCGGAAGATTTTTGATGGTGGCTGCCCTGCGGATCTTGGGCAGATCGGTATCAATGATCTCTTTGAAGGTGCCAGGGTTAGGAGTCATAACACAAATGCGATCAGCCAGAATGATTGCCTCTGAAATATCATGGGTTACAAAAATAATCGTAGTATCTGTCGTATTGGAGATTTGCAGCAATTCATCCTGCAAGATCTCTCGAGTTTGAGAATCCAATGCTCCGAAAGGTTCATCCATCAATAAAATCGAAGGATTGTAAGCCAAAGCGCGGGCAATTGCCACCCGTTGCTTCATACCTCCCGATAATTCATCGGGATATTTGTCTTCGTTACCTTTCAGGTAAACCATGCCAATGTATTTATCGCTAATCTCTCTGCGCTGTTTTCGGGGAACCTTTCGCAGCTCAAGCCCAAATTCAATATTCTGTCTGACAGTCCTCCAGGGAAACAGCGCATATCCCTGCTGTACCATGCCGCGGTTCATACCTACTTTTGTTCCGGAATCATCCGCAATAATAATTTTACCGCTTGCAGGTTCGGCCAACCCTGCAAATAAATCCAAAAGCGTAGACTTCCCACAGCCGCTGGGGCCCACAATTACTATAAATTCCCCTTTATTA